>JANOSS010000073.1:0-81923 GCA_031415995.1 Caulobacter sp.
TCGCCGTTTCCAGCGCGCTCCGGCGGTCGAAGAGGACGGGCTTTCAGCCAGACACGCCCTTTTGCCTTCAACCACGCCGACGGCGGGCGGGTCCTGCAACGCCAGGATCCCCGGACCGGTCGAGTATCCCCCTCGACCCCAGCCCCGCTCGATCACACCCCAGGGCCGCAAAGGTCGCTGGCCGCGCGCCCTCCCCATCGCCCTGAGGTGAAGACAGTATACGGCGGTGCGCATGTCGGGGGAGTTGAGGCGGTCAGGATGAGCGATTTCAGTGGGTTAGGCGCGGGACGCAGGGTGGATACAAGATCGACGCCGGAGGCTCCCCGGATGAAGCCTTGCCCGGTGCGGGGTGCTAGACTGACTGCTTCGAGTTGAAAGACGCCGCCCTTGATCGATCACTATGGCTGGTCCGACGCCCTGGCGCGGGACTTTGAACCGCACGCGCGCGCCGGCCACGCCCCCGGGCGTGTCATCGTGCAGCGGCGCGGCGCCTATGTGGTGGCCACCGACGAGGGCGAACTGCGCGCCAAGCCGTCCGGTCGCCTGCTGCACGAGGCGCGAGAGGCCGGCGTCCCGGTGGTTGGCGACTGGGTGGCGCTGACGACCAACCTGGCTGAACGCTCCGCCACCCTTCACGCCATCCTGCCGCGCCGCACGGCCTTCGCGCGCCGGGCCGCCGACAGCGTCCAGACCTTGCAGGTGATCGCCGCCAATATCGACGTGGCGTTCGTGGTCACCTCGATGAACGCCGATTTCAATGCGCGACGGCTGGAGCGCTATCTGGCCGCCGCCTGGCAGAGCGGCGCGAGGCCCGTGGTGCTGCTGACCAAGTCCGACCTGTCCGACGCGCCGCAGACCCTGACCGATGAGGTCGCGGCCCTGGCGGCGGGGTGCCCGGTGATCGCTGTGTCGTCACGAGACGGCGCCGGTCTGGACGCTGTGAGCGCCCAGATCGCGCCGGGCGAGACCTGCGTGCTGATCGGCTCGTCAGGCGTGGGCAAGTCCACCCTGGTCAATGTGCTGCTGGGCGAGGACAGGATGGCCACCCAGGCGATCCGCGAGACCGACGCCCGGGGTCGCCATACCACCAGCCATCGCCAGCTGGTGCTGCTGCCCGGGGGCGGCATGATCCTGGATACGCCCGGCATCCGCGAAGTGGGGCTGATCGACGCCGAGGAGGGGCTGGGCGTGGTGTTCGACGACATCGAACGTCTGGCCGAGCAATGCCGGTTCCGCGACTGCGGTCACGCCAATGAACCGGGCTGCGCCGTGCGCGGCGCGCTGCAGAGCGGGGCCCTGGACCCCGCCCGCTGGGCGTCGTTCCAGAAGCTGGGGCTGGAACTGGCGGCCGTGGAAAGCAAGACCGTACGCGTGGCCAAGGAGGCCGACCGCCGTCGGCAGCTCTCGTTGCAGAAGGCCTATCGGACCAGCAAGAAGGACCTGCGCGACGCGTGAGGGCGTTGCGTCTGACACAGCAGCGCCCCCTCCGTCACGTCGCCTCCCATCTTTTTCTTGAGGTGGCGTGCTGCGGATACGCAGCGTGACGGAGGGGGCGTTCGGCGCTTACCAGCGGTGCATCAACACCCAACACAGCCAAGCCCAGGTTCACCGTTCGCTTACCACCCTGGGGAACTGTTCCTAGACATTTCGCGGCTTAGCTTTGCGCCATGTCGGATGTCGAAGCCTTCCTGCAACAGCCTGTCGAGCGGCGCACCGCGAGCCGTCGGGCCTGTCTGTTGCGTGGCGATCTGGTCACCGGCGGCGGTCGCGTCGAGCCGGTGGCTGTAATGGACCTGACGGCCTTTGGCGCGCGGGTGGCGATGCGGCGGACCCTGCTGCTGCCTACCCGCCTGCTGCTGCGCCTGACCTTGATGGACGGCATGGTGCTGTATGACGCCGAGCTGCTGTGGCGGCGCGGCCTGGACGCCGGCCTGGCGCTGTCGGGTCGACGCGAGACCGGTCCGATCAGTCACTGACCCTCCTGGCCTAAAGCGCGATCTCGCGCCGTTCGGCGGCGCTGCGCTGGGCGGCGGCGATCACCTCCATGACCTGCAGCGCCTCCTCGACCGGCACCGGGCTGGGCGCTCCGCCGGTGATGGCGTCGCGGATTCCGGCATAGTAGGCGCGATAGTCGCCGGGCAGGGGCTGCACGGCCGAGCTGACCGGCTCGCCGTCTTCCATCTGGATCAGCACGCCGGGGCGGTCGTCCAGGCCATAGCCAGGCGCGCCGGGCTTCATGCCCGCCTTCAGCTGCGCCTCCTGGGTGTCCAGGCCGCTCTTGATAAAGCTGCCGGCGGTCCCGTGCACGGCCAGGCGCAGATTGGTGGCCTGGGTCATCTGGCTGGCGTGCAGCAGCACCCGCAGGCGGGGATAGCGGAGCAGCAGGTGGAAATAGTCGCCGGCCACGCCGCCGTCCTTCTGGACCGCGATGTCGGCATAGACCGCGTCGGGTTTGCCAAACAGCACCAGGGCCTGGTCGATCAGGTGGGGCCCCAGGTCCAGCAGCACCCCGGCGCCGGGCCTTTCGCGCCAGCGGTCGCGGACCAGCGGTCGGAAGCGGTCGAAATGGCTTTCATACTGGACGATTTCGCCCAGGTGGCCGCGTTCGATCAGGGCCTGCAGGGTCAGAAAGTCGCTGTCCCAGCGGCGGCTCTGGAACACGCTGACCAGGCGACTGGCGCGCCTGCCGTGGTCGGCGATGGCGCGGGCCTCGTCCAGGGTGACGGCGAAGGGCTTGTCGATCACGACGTGCTTGCCGGCGCCGAGCGCGGCGTGGGCCTGGCTGGCGTGCAGGGCGTCGGGCGTGGCGATGACCACCAGGTCGATGGCCGGATCGGCCACGGCCCTGACCAGATCGGCATTGACGACCGCCAGCTCCGGAAAGTCAGCCCGCACCTTGGCCGCGTCGCTGGACACCACCGTGTGCAGTTCCAGACCCGGCGTGGCGGCGATCAGCGGCGCATGAAAGGTCTTGCCGGCGACGCCGTAGCCGACCAGGGCGACCTTGAGCGGGGTGGGGGACATGGCGGCAACTCCTCGAAACCGCCCTGGAAATAGGCTCTGGCAGGGCTGCGGGCCAGAAAAAAGCCCCCGGCGCAAAGGCGACGGGGGCTCCAATCGTGTGGAAAGGACGAAGACCTAGATCTTCACCGGCTCCATCTTGGGGGTCAGCAGGTGGACCACCAGCAGGGCCACCAGATAGGCGCTGCCGGCGATGATGAAGATCGGGGTGTAGGTGCCGATCTCCTCCAGGACCTTGCCGATATATTTCGAGAACACCATGCCGCCGACGGCGCCGAGCATGCCGCCGATACCGACCACCGAACCCACCGCGCCGCGCGGGAAGACATCCGAGGGCAGGGTGTAGAGGTTGGCCGAGAAGCCCTGGTGGGCCGCAGTGGCGACGCCGATGATCAGCACGGCCAGCCAGACGCTGTCGGCATAGGACGCGAACATGACCGGCACGGCCAGCAGGGCGCAGATCAGCATGGTGATCTTGCGGGCCTTGTTGATGCTCCAGCCCATCTTCATGAACTTCGACGACAGCCAGCCGCCGCCCACGCTGCCGACATCCGACAGCAGATAGATGGCGATCAGCGGCGGGCCGAAGGTCTTCAGGTCCAGACCATAGCGCTTGCCCAGGAAGTCGGGCAGCCAGAACAGGAACATCCACCAGATCGGGTCGATCAGGAACTTGCCCAGCGCATAGGCCCAGGTCTCGCGCTTGGTCAGCAGCTTGACCCAGGGGATTTTCTCCACCGGATCGGCTTCGTCCTGCTCGATATGGGCCAGTTCGGCGGCGCCGATCCTCTTATGCTGACGCGGCGTGCGATACAGGATCAGCCAGATCGGCAGCCAGACGAGGCCGGCCACGCCGGTGACGATGAAGGCCATCTGCCAGCCCCAGGCCAGCACGATGCCGGGCACCACAAGCGGGGTGACGATCGCGCCGATATTGGTGCCGGCGTTGAAGATGCCGGTGGCGAAGGCGCGTTCCTTCTTGGGGAACCACTCGGCCACGGCCTTGATGCCGCCGGGGAAGCCGCCGGCCTCACCGATGCCCAGGCCCATGCGGGCGAAGATGAAGCCATTGAGGCCGCGCGCGCCGGCGTGGGCGATGTGGGCGATCTGCCAGATGGCGAAGGCGATACCGAAGCCCCAGCGAGCCCCGATCTTGTCCATGATCTTGCCCCAGGCCAGATAGGCCACGGCGTAGGACAGCTGGAAATAGAACACGAGGTCGGCATAGTCGCCCTCGCTCCAGCCGAACTCCTTGGAGAGGTCGGACTTCAGAATGCCGATCGTCTGCCGATCGACATAGTTGATGACCATGGCGAAGAACAGAAGGGTGACAATTACCCAGCGATACCGACCGATCTTCTCGGAGGGCTCTGGGGCTGTTGGGATGACCACTGACTTGTCTCCTGACCCTGTTTTGTTGCTTTAGGTGGCTGGAACGGCGAGGCAGGCGACCTGTCCATGGACGCCAAAACTGATGCTTGCCGCGTCGCCGGCAACGACATCGTGGATGCCCGTGCTTGCGCCGGTCGTCACCAGCATGCCCTTCTTCAGCGGACGGCCCCGCGAGGCGACGTGACCCAGCAGGAAGGCCAGGGCCGCGAGTGGCGAGCCGGGGATCGAGGCCGCCGTGCCCTTGCCGACGACGACGCCGTTGATGGTGGTCTCGACGACCATGTCTTCCCAGGCGATGTCGCGCCAGTTTTCGACCACCGGACCCAGGATCTGGCCGTCATTATTGCCGAAGTCCGAGGCCACGATGGGCGGGCCGAGGATGTTGATGGTCTTCAGCGGGCTGCCGGCGATCTCGACGCCCAGGATCAGCTCGCCCACATAGTCGGCGGTTTCCTCGGCGGTCCAGTCGGTCTTGCCCTCGGGCGCGTCCTTGCCCAGGCGGACGATGAACTCGGCCTCGACCGCGGTGAAGCCGCCCTTGATGGCGCGAAACGGGGTCGGCGCTTCGGCGGCTTCCCAGAGGTTGTTCTTGAAAATGCACCCGGCCAGACGCTCGGCGCCGAGGCGAGCCTGATGCTCCGGCGGGACATAGCCCACCTTCCAGCCGACCATCTCATCGGGCCATGAATCGATGGCCAGGTCTTGAACGGCATAGCCGTCAGCCATGGTGACAGGGAGCACGCCGCCCGGATAACCGGGGACACTGACGCCGGCGAGGCGCGCCTCGACGAATTGGGAAGCTATGGACGCCGGTGCGAATACATCGCTCTCGGCTGCGGAAACGGTCACGCCGCTAGTCCTCCCTACAATAACCCGACAGCCCTTTTGACGGGTCTGCGACGTCTCTAATGGAAACCGGTGTCATTGACAATGAGCGGGGTGAGACACCGGTGGACAAGAGCGCGGTTCGCCATGCCTGCAAGATTTTGCGCCTCAGGGGCAGCGGCGCCTGAATGCGGATGCGCTCCATCGCTTGACAGACCGCGCGACGGGTATAGCGTCAGGCAGTATTACGGATGTAATGAGCCATGCATATCACCTCGGCCGAAAGTCATGTCATGGAAGCCCTGTGGCGGCGCGAACCGCTGACGGCGGACGAGCTTGTCGCCGAAGTGGGCACCAGCCAGGCGTGGGGCGAGGCCACCGTCAAGACACTGATCAACCGGCTGCTGAAAAAGAAGGCCATCAAGTCCGAACGCGCCGAGGGCAAGCACGGCTATCGGCCGCTGGTCGCCCGCAGCGTCTATGTCCAGGCCGAAAGCCAGGGCCTGCTGGATCGCCTGTTCGAGGGCCAGCTTGCCCCGATGATCAGCCACTTCGCCCAGCATCGCGCGCTGAAGGCCGAGGAGATCGCGCGCCTCAAGCGCCTGATCGAGGATCTGGAACATGGCGACTGAGGCGCTCACCCACCTGGTCTCCTGCAATCTGGCCGCCGGTCTGGCGATCCTGCTGGTCCTGAGCCTGCGCCGTCCGACCCGGGCCCTGTTCGGAGCCGAGGTCGCCTATCTGCTGTGGCTTCTGCCCGTGGCGGCGGGTCTTGCGGCCCTGCTGCCCGCCCGCGCCGCCGAGCCCGGCGCCGCAGTCGCGCGGCGCTTCATCCTGTCGGGCGACCATGCCGCGATCCTGGGGGGCGTCTGGCTGGTCGGCGTGTCGCTGGCCCTGGCCCTTCTGGTCTGGAGCCAGTCGCGGTTCATGCAGCGCGCCCGGTTAGGCCAGGCCGGCCCGGCCGTGGTCGGGGTGCTGGCCCCGCGCATGGTGGTGCCCGCCGACTATGAGGCAAAATTCACCGAGGCCGAGCGCGGGCTGATCCGGGCGCACGAGCGCGCGCACATCGAACGGCTGGATCCGCGCGTCAATGCGCTGATGGCGCTGATCCAGTGCCTGGGCTGGTTCAACCCCCTGATCCATCTGGCGGTGCGCGAGGCGCGGCTGGATCAGGAGATGGCCTGCGACGCCCGGGTCATGGGCCGGCTGTCGTGCGAGCGGGGCCTCTATGCCCGCACGCTGCTGAAGACCCAGCTGGGCGCCCGCGCCCTGCCGCTGGGCTGCCACTGGCCGGCCGCCGCGCCCCATCCGCTGGAAGAGCGGGTGATCATGCTCGCCCGGCCCCAGCCGACCCTTCACCGCGCGGCCACAGGCGGAGCTCTGGTGATGGTGATGATCCTGACCGCCGCCGTCGGTGCCTGGTCGGCCCAGCCGGAGGGTTCGCCGAGGTCCGAGGCGGCACCCGTGACCTGGCTCGAGGCCGTGGTCTATGCGCGGATGTCCCTGGCCCTCGAACCCTGAACCCTCGAACCCTGAACCCAGGGCCGCGACACGGCGCCATGACCGAGCAGGTAATTGTGCGCCTTCGGCCGGTGCTTCGAGAGCGTTATTCGGCGAAGTGGATACCGGTTCGCCGCCGAAATAACGCTTCAAAACAAGAACCTAGAGCAAGCGACATGATTCAATCATGGCGACCTTTGCCCAAGGTTGCGTCAGGCATAAATTGGGAGAACGCGATGTCAGGCTTCTGGCGCAACTGGTTGACGGTGTGGTGTTGGGGGGTCGGCGTCTTTGGCGCCGTTCTGGTCGGGGGCGGTCTTGAGGCCACCAGCGGGCCGACCCGTCTGATCTTCGGTATTCTGAGTAGCGAGCGGCCGCTGGATCTGGACGCCCAGATGCGTTTCAGCCTGGCCCTCATGGGCGCGGTGACCATCGGCTGGGCTGTGACGATGGCGGTGACCATCCGGGCTGCGATCCTGCTGGGCGAGCGCGCCACCCCCGTCTGGCGCGGGCTGGTCGCGGGCGTGCTGGTCTGGTTCGTGATCGACACCCCGATGTCGATCGCCACCGGCTATGGGATGAACGCCATCCCCAACCTGGCCCTGTTGGTGACGTTCCTGCTGCCGGTCATCCGCAGCGGCGTGCTTCGGACGCCGCGGACCTAGGCTCATCGTCCGAGCGGATTGGCTGCATCGGCAGGGTCGACGGGCTCTCCCTCTGGACGATAGCCGTAGCTGAGGCCTCCACCAGAGACCTGGGCGGCGGGACAGGCTGGATCTCTTCCGCAGAGGCAGTGAGGGCGCCGACGAAATCGTCTCGCCAGGCGGTGACGTCCTTGCGCTGGACATTGTCGAACAGGGCCTCCCAGCGCCGCTTGCGCTCGGGCAGGCCCATGGCCAGGGCCCGGCTCAGGGCGTCGGAGATTTCCTCCGGACTGTTGGGATTGACGATCAGGGCTTCGGACAGCTGGCGAGCCGCGCCGGCGAACCGCGACAGGATCAGCACGCCAGGATCTTCGGGGTCCTGGGACGCGACATATTCCTTGGCCACCAGGTTCATGCCGTCGCGCAGAGGTGTCACCAGCCCCACCTTGGCGGCGCGATAGATCCCGGCCAGCTCGTCACGTCGGTAGGACTTGTTCACATAGCGGATCGGCGTGAAGTCCATCTCGGCATAGGCACCGTTTATCCGGCCGATCAGCCCGTCCAGCCGCGAGCGCAGATCCTGATAGGCCTCGACCTCGTCGCGCGACAGCGGCGCGATCTGCAGCAGCATGACCTCGCGGCGCATGTCGGGATTGTCGTGCAGGAAGCGCTCGAAGCCGATCAGCCGTTCTTCCAGGCCCTTCGAATAGTCCAGGCGGTCGACGCCCACGACCATCTTGCGAAACACGCTGTGGGCCAGCATGCGGTCATAGACCTGGCGGGCGCGCGGGCCCTCGATGATGCGGGCGAAGTCCTCGGCGTCGATGCCGATCGGGAAGGTGGCTGCGCGGGTGGTCTTGCCGAACGCCTTCAGCGCGCCGTTCGCTGCGACTGAGCCGCCGACCTCGGCGGTGACATAGCCCTCGAAGGCATGGCGGGACTCGTCGGTCTGGAAGCCGATCAGGTCGTAGTCGAACATCGCCTCCACCAGCGGCCGGTGACGGGGCAGGGTGACCACCAGCTGGTGGGCGGGCCAGGGGATGTGCAGGAAGAAGCCGATGCGGTTGGTGACGCCCATCCGCCGCAGCTCACGGGCCATCGGAATCAGGTGATAGTCGTGCACCCAGATCACGTCGTCGGGCTCGATCAGCGGCCGCAGGGTCTCGGCGAAGCGTTTGTTGACCCGGTCATAACCCTCGCCGAACGAGCGGTCATAGGCGGTCAGATCGACGCGGTAATGGAACAGCGGCCACAGGGTCTTGTTGGCGTAGCCGTTGTAATATTCCTGATAATCGACTTCCTCGAGGTCGACTGTGGCGGTGGTGACGCCGTCGACCCGTTGCATGGCCAACTGGCCGGTGAACTGGGGCGTGGTCTTGCCGCTCCAGCCAAACCAGATACCGGAGTATTCGCGCAGGGCCGCAGCCAGGGCCATGGCCAGGCCGCCGACACTGCCCTCGCCGTCGCCCGCTTCGGGGCTGGGCGGTGGATTGACCCGGTTTGAAACGACGATTAGCCGGCTCATGCGGGCATCAGCGTCGCGACGCCCTCCAGCCAGGCCGAGACGGCGGCGGTGTCCTTCAGGCGATAGCTGGCGGCGGTCGGGCGCATCTCACCGACCAGCACGCCATAGCCGCCCAGGCGCGCGGCGGCGGCGAAGCCGTCCTCGTCGGTCAGGTCATCGCCCACGAAGATCGGAGTCGAGCCCATGAAGGGGTGCTCGCGCAGGAAGGCCGCGACCGACTGACCCTTGTCCTGACCCGGGGTGCGCAGTTCGACGACCATGTCGCCCATCTGCAGCACCAGCCCCGTGGTGCGGGCGATGCGCTCGGCGGCCTCGATCACCGCCTCGCCGGCGGCGGGCGCGTTGCGATAGTGCAGGGCGACGCTGACGCCCTTGTCCTCGAACTGGAGGCCGCGATCGCAACGGGCCAGGTCGCGCAACAGCTGGCGGGCGTCAGGAATGCCTGCATGCGGCGTGGAGGTGACGACATGGCCCTCGGCGTCGCGTCGCACCAGGCCGTGGACGGCGGCCACCGGGGTCACGCCGCGCTCGAAAATGCGGTCCAGATCGTCCAGAGCGCGGCCGCTGACCACGGCCACCCGGCCGTTCAGGGTGGCGGTCAGGCGCTTGATCAGCATGGCCCGGCGCCGGTCCGGTCCCACATGCTCGGGGCGCGGCATGATCGGCGCCAGGGTGCCGTCCAGGTCGAGAAACAGCGCGGCCGAAGCCGGCGGAAATGACGGCGGCGGGGGCAGGTCGTGGAGTTGTTGTCTTGCGCTTGACCCCTGCACGGTCATCACCAGACGCCCCTCTTCAAATCGGTACATGACCCGAGGAACGCCCGAGGCGAGGTTTCGATCCGGCGACGCTCGCTACCGGACGATGACTGAAAGTTGAATCATCATTTGAATCCGCTCTCCCCGGCGAAGGCCGGGGTCCAGATTCAGCCTGAGCGTCTGGGGATTGTGCGACTTCGCACCGAGCCAGAACGACTATCTCTCTTGGTTCGATCTGGGCCCCGGCCTTCGCCGGGGAGAGCGGGGCTTTGGGATCTATGGTTCAGTTCAAGACCATCATGCTCTATCGCACCGACGACCAAGGGCGGCTCAGCAGCATCGCGCAATTGATCAGGCCGACCAGGGAATAGGTCTGCGGATAGTTGCCCCACAGTTCGCCATCCGAGAAGCCGATGTCCTCCGACAGCAGACCGGCGGCGGTGCGGCGGGCCAGCATGTCCTCGAACAGGGCGCGGGCCTCGTCGGCGCGACCGGCCAGGTGCATGGCCTCGATCAGCCAGAAGGTGCAGATGTTGAAGGCGGTCTTGGGCTCGCCGAAGTCGTCGGGAATGGCGTAGCGCTGCAGGTAGGAGCCCTTGCGCAGACCGCTTTCGACCGCCGCCACCGTGGCGATGTTGCGCGGGTCATTGGCGCTGATGAAGCGCAGGTCGACCAGTTGCAGCAGGCTGGCGTCCAGCTCGTCGCCGCCGAAGGTCGCTGCGAACCGGCCGAGCTCGGGATTCCAGGCGGCGGCGTCGATGGTGGCGCGCACCATGGCGGCGCGACCGTTCCAGAATCTGGCGCGGTCGGTCAGGCCCAGCTTCTCGGCGGCGTTGCCCAGGCGATCGCAGGCGGCCCAGCACATCACCGACGAATAGGTGTGGACATTGGCCCGGCCCCGGAATTCCCACAGGCTGGCGTCGGGCTTGTCGTGCAGCAGGAAGGCGCGTTCGCCGACCGGCTCCAGGGCCTCGAAATCGGCCACGGTCGCCTTGCGCAGCAGCCGTTCGTCGAAAAAGGCCTGGGTGCTCGACAGCACGATCTGGCCATAGACGTCGTGCTGCTGGTGCTCGAAGGCCTGGTTGCCGATCCGCACCGGCCCCATGCCGCGGTAGCCGGGCAGATCGGGGGCGAAGCGCTCGGTCAGTTGCGGCTCGAACCCGACCCCGAACAGCGGCTGGATGTGCCCTCCGGCCGCCCGGTCGACGATGTTGCGAAGATAGCCCAGATAGTTCTCCAGGATATCCACCGCGCCCAGGCGGTTCAGGGCCTGGACCACGTAATAGGCGTCGCGCATCCAGCAGTAGCGGTAGTCCCAGTTGCGGCCACTGTCAGCGTGTTCGGGGATCGAGGTGGTCAGGGCCGCGACGATGGCGCCGGTCTCCTCGTGGACGCAGAGCTTCAGGGTGATGGCCGCGCGGATCACCGCCACCTGCCACTCCAGCGGAATGGCCAGGCCCCGCACCCAGGTCATCCAGTAGGCGGTGGTTTCGCGCAGCATTTTCTCGCAGGTCGAGCCCACATCGGCGTCGAAGCCCTCGTCGGGGCCCAGGAACAGCGCGATCGGCTGCTCGAGCCTGAAGGTGCGCTCTTCGAGGATGTGCGACACCGGACAATCGGTGGTCAGCCGCATCGTCAGGTCGGAACACAGATAGCGGATGTGGTTGGAGCCCGAAGTGAGCTCGGCCAGCCGCGCGCCCCACTGAGCGGTCGGCCGCACCCGCAGGGTGATGCGCGCCGTGCCGGAGACCGGGCGGATCAGGCGGATGAAGGCCGTGGGCCGGAAGATACGACCAAACTGCTGGTAGCGCGGGGCAAAATCGATGATCTCGATCCGCGCCCCGTCGGCGTCGGTGATCTCGGTGCGCAGGACGGGGGTGTTGCGCAGATAGGCCTGGTTGGTCGACACCGCCCGCTCGACATCGACATCCCAGACCCCGATCGCCCCGCCGCTCTTGGGGTCAACGTCGCTGAGCAGGGCGCTGAACACCGGATCGGAATCGACGCGAGGCGCGCAGGCCCAGACGAACCGTCCGCTGCGGTCGATCAGGGCGCTGACAGCGCAGTTGCCGATGGGAAACAGGTCAAGGTTCTGGGGCGCGGAATTTTGGGGCACACGGTCTCCGGACTGTGGCGAGACCTAGGGTCGGCCTGACGACACAACGGAAACCCTCGGTGTGGCTTCCCGGTTCCTGCGGCTCAAAAAGTACCCCGGGGATCGGCAAGACTCTCGCCTTTCACGATACTCGCGTTGACGCACCCCCAGCGGACCGGCCATCTGGGATCGCGCGGATCCTTCGCGCGGCAAGGTGTTACGAGATCCATTGGCGGTGAGCGGCTTGTCGAGACTATCATGCGCGCTGGCCGCAGGGGCGCTGTGGCTCCTGGCGAGTGGGCCGACCCTGGCGCAGTCCCAGATGCCTGCGCAGTCTGGCGCACGGCCGGTTCAGGCCGCGCCGCAGCCCCTGGCCTTCCCCGCCAACCCCTATGCTGTGACGTTGCGCGCCGACCAGATCGAGCTGTTGGGCCGTGTTCTGTCTGAAGCGCCCACCCACGGCTTCGAGCTGGGCGCCTACGCGCCTGATCAAGCCCTGGCGCTGCAGGCCTCGCGCGACGTCGCCTCGCGCCAAGCCGGCCAGGGCCAGTTGATCGGGCTGACCCTGGCCTATGCCAAGGCCGTGCGCTCGGGCCGGTTGCCCCTGACCAGCTTCCGCACCGACTGGGGCCTGCGCCCGGCGGTCTATGATCCCAATCTCGAATTCGCCCAGGCCGTCGCCCAAGATCGCCTGGGACCGTGGCTGGACACTCTGCCGCCGCCCTATACGGGCTATCAGACCCTGCGGCGGGGCCTTGTCACCTATCGCGACATCGCCTTGCGCGGCGGCTGGGCCATGCTGCCGGCGGGGCCGGAGCTGAAGCTGGGCTCGACCGATCCCCGCGTCTTGGCGCTGGAGGCCCGGCTGGCCGTCGAGGACACGACCGTGGCCGTCGATGGCCTGGCCCTGTTCGACGAGGCGCTGGTCCAGGCCCTGATGCGGGCGCAGAAGCGCTTTGGGCTCAACCCCAATGGCGTGCTGGACAAGAAGACGCTGGACGCCCTCAATACGCCCGTCGCGCTGCGTCTGGACCAGATCCTCGCCAATATGGAGCGCTGGCGGTGGTTGCCGCAGGTGCTGCCGGCCGACCGCATCCAGGTCAATATCGCCGCCGCCGTGCTGTCGGTGTTCCACCATGACGCCCCGACCCTGACCATGCGCGCCGTCACCGGCCGGCCAGGCGACGAGACGCCGATGCTGCAGTCGAACATCCACAGCATCGTGCTCAATCCGCCCTGGAACGTGCCGTCCTCGATCGCCGCCAGGGAGCTGTGGCCCAAGGAGCGCGCCAATCCCGGCTATTTCGCCCGCAACGACTTCATCGTCATCCCGACCGAAGGCGGCCGCTCGCGGCTGCAGCAGAAGGCCGGGCCCAAGGCGGCGCTGGGCCTGATCAAGTTCGATTTCGTCAACAGCTACGGCGTCTATCTGCACGACACCCCCAGCCGCGCACGCTTCGCCAGCTTCAGTCGCCTGGCCAGCCACGGCTGCGTGCGCGTCGAAAGGCCGGTCGACCTGGCTCGCGCCGTGATGGAAGGCGACGTGACCTGGACGCCCGAAATGATCGACGCGACCATCGCCGGCGGCAAGACCGTGCGGGCCCAGCTGCCCCAGCAGATCGCGGTCTTTCTGCTCTACTGGACGGCCTATGTGACGCCCGACGGCCAGGTCAATTTCCGCGACGATCCCTATGGCTGGGACAAGCTGCTGGTGCAGCGGATCGCCGCAGCCCTCCCCGGCTCAGCTTGACCTTCGGGTCGGCCTGGGGTGTCCTGCCGACAGTACGGTGTCGGGGGTTGCGTGATGATCGAACGACGTAGGCTGTTTCAGCTGGGCTTGAGCGCATTTGGCGCGGTGGCGGTCGCCCCGTCGGCCTATGCTCAGGACGATGTTATTGGGGCGCTGCTCGAGGCCCAAGCCCCGGCCGTGGCTGCGCCGATCATCGCCCCGGCAGGCTTGCAGCCCGTGGCCGAAGCCGCGCCCAAGTGGGTCTCACTTTACAACCTCCACACCGACGAAAAGTTGCAGGCCGTGTACTGGGAAAACGGAACCTATGTTCCCGACGCCCTCCAGGCCCTCAACAAGGTGCTGCGCGACCATCGCACCGGGGAGGTCGCCCCGATCAACGTCCACCTGTTCGACCTGCTGACCGACATCCATCGCAAGACCGAAACCAAGACCGCCTTCCAGATCATCTCTGGCTATCGTTCGCCCGCCAGCAACCGCCTGCTGTCGGAACGCAGCGGCGAGGTCGCAAAGCGCAGTCTGCACATGGACGGCAAGGCCATGGACATCTATCTGGAGGATGTCGCCCTCGATCATCTCCGCGCTGCGGCGCTGGATCTGAAGCGGGGCGGCGTCGGCTATTATCCCGACAGCAAGTTCGTGCACGTCGATGTCGGGCCGTTCCGGCGCTGGCAGGGAAGTTAGGCCCGCAAGGGCAGGGAGCCTGGAATGAGCGCTGAACGTCGCAGCAATCCGTTCGGATGGATCTTCCTGGGCTTTGTCGTCGGCGTCATCGCCACCTTCGGCGCCATCCTGTTCCTGACCGCCGGCCTGGGCGGTTACGACGAGGGCTCCGACGAACTGCGCACCGCCGCCGACGATGCGGCTGCGGCGGCGCTGAATGCAGGGCCCGCGACGCCAGCGTCCAGCAAGGTCGAGGCCCCGGCCGCCGTGGCACCGCCCCCGGTCGAAACGCCCGTCCGCCAGACCCCGCCGGTCGACAGCCAGATGGCCGAAGACGCCGCAGCTGCAGGCATGACCTCGCGCTCGGCGCCGGACCAGCCGACCAACTAGGGCGTTATTCGGCGAAGTGGATACCGGTTCGCCGCCGAAATAACGCGTCAAAACAAGAATCTAGAGCAAACGACATGATTCAATCATGGCGACCTTTGCTCTAGGGCCTTTTCAGGATCAGGCCGCTTCGCTCTCGAGCGGGCGCACCCTTTGCGCCGCAAGATGCGCCAACCGCGTGATGGTCAGTAGTTGCTGTTCCAGGTCTTCGATCCGCTCGGCCTGCCTGATCACCAGCCGCTCCAGATCCTGAAGGCGTTCTTCGACACGTTCGGCCATGAGGCTCTCCGCAGTGGCAGGCCCGCCATGGGGCGCGCGGCACTGCAGTCGGTCAAGCCCTTGGGTGCGATTGCACGATCGCGAGCCCGGCGGGCGGCGTCATCCCGGAAACTTGGGCCGGAGCGCGTCTCCGGCCCGAGTTTCCGGAATGACGCGCCAGATCAGGACTTCGGGGCCGGCATGACCGGCAGGGTCTTGGACTTGGCCTTGTTGGCCTCGTGCTGCTGGACCGGCAGCGGGATCAGGCCGCGCGACTGCAGATAGCCGCCCCGGCCGGTGGCAGCGTCAGAGACGAATTCGTTGACGAACTCCTTGAGGCCCGGCGTCACACCGATCTGGTTCTTCTTCACGTAGATGTAGAGGGAGCGCGAGATCGGATAGGTCCCGTTGGTGATCGTGGCCACGGTCGGTTTCACGCCGTTGATGCTGGCGGCCTTGATGGTGTTGGCGTTCTGCTCGAGGAACGAATAGCCGAACACCCCCAGGGCGCTGGGAGTCTTCTGGATGGTGCCGATGATGGCGTTGTCGTTCTCGCCGGCGTCGACCCAGCCGCCATCGGTGCGCATCGGCGCGACCTTGGCCTTGAAAGCCTTTTCGTCATCGGCCTTCAGCTTTGCCAGGGGCGGCAGCTTGCCGGCACCGCCCTCGATGCCCAGCTCGATCCAGGCATCGCGGGTGCCCGAGGTGGGCGGCGGGCCGTAGACCAGGATGCGAGCCTTGGGCAGGCCCTGGCTGACCTCGTTCCACGCCTTGTAGGGGTTCTTGACCAGCTGGCCGCCGCGCAGGGTCTGGTCGGACAGGCCCAGATACAGGTGCTCGAGCTTGAAATTGTAGTCCGGCGACTTCTTGTCCATCGCCACGACGATGCCGTCGAAGCCGATCTTCAGCTCGACGATGTCCTTGACGCCGGCCTTCTTGCAGGCTTCGAACTCGGACTTCTTCATCGGCCTCGAGGCGTTGGCGACGTCGGGATACTTTTCGCCCATGCCGCCGCAGAACATCTTGATGCCGCCGCCCGTGCCCAGGCTTTCGACCTTGGGCGACTTCTTGCCGGTCTTCTTGGCGTAGTTCTCGGCCACGCGGGTCGTGAACGGGAAGACGGTCGAGGAGCCTGCAGCCCACACATAGTCGCGCGCTGCATAGGCGGTGTCGGCGGCGGCCAGCAGCCCGAGGGCGGCGGCGGCTCCAAGAAGCTTGGTCATGGTGATAGGTCCGGATCTTGCGGGGTCAGACGGGTGAACGCACTGCGTTCAAACATGGTCTGGCGAACTTTATCAAGGTTTTGCGACAGTCGGCGATACGGAAATCTGTATGCGGATTAATGGCGCGGGCGCCCTTTCGCGCCCCGCGGACGACCTGTTGATCGCGTCGCGGCTGCGGCGTTGCGCCTCTCGCCGCTTGAGCGCGCTGGCCCTATGTGGGGGCTGCTGTATCCTGTAGCTTCCCGCCCTGAATCAGATGCCGACCCGTGCGGCCAGAAGTGAATCGAGTCGCCGTGGCGCATCCGACCAAAGCCATCATTCTCAGCGCAGGCCAGGGCAAGCGTTTGTCGCCGTTGACTGACACGCGTCCCAAATGTCTGGTCGAGCTGTCGGGCCGCACCGTGCTGCACTGGCAACTGCGCCACCTGCGCCAGGCCGGGATCACCGAGGTGGTGGTCGTCACCGGCTTTGCGGCCGACACGGTCGAGGCCGAGATCGCGGGCCTGGACCTGCCCGGGATGACCGTGCGCACCCTGTTCAACCCGTTCTTCGGACTGACCGACAACCTGGCCACCTGTTGGCTGGCGCGCGGCGAAATGGTCGGCGACTTCCTGCTGCTGAACGGCGACACCCTGTTCGAGCCGGCCATCGCCGAGCGCCTGATGGCCGCTCCGCCGGCCCCGATCACCGTCACCATCGACCGCAAGGCCGGCTATGACGCCGATGACATGAAGGTGGCGACCGAAGGCCTGTCGCTGCGCGCCATCGGCAAGACCATCGAGACCTATGATGCCGAGTCGATCGGCTTCCTGCGCTTTGACGCCGAGGGCGCGGCGCTGTTCACGAAGATCGTCGACGCCGCCCTGCGCACGCCGGAGGGCCTGAAGCGCTGGTATCTGAGTGTCATCAACCAGATCGCGCAGGACCATGACGTGGTGCGTGTGCAGTCGATCCAGGGCCTGGACTGGGCCGAAATGGACTTCCCCGAAGACCTGCCGCGCAATCACGAACTGGCGGCGTCCTGGGTGGCGGAGCTGGTCGAGGCGTAGGGTTGCCCCAGCCTACTTATAGGCCGGAATGATCCCGCCCAGGCGCTTGCCCATTTCCTCGGCCAGGGCCTGCACGCCGTTCAGCGGCCGCATCATGACCTCGAAATCGACGATCCTGCCGTCTTCGTCGAAGCGGACGAAGTCGATCCCCTTGACCGCCTTGTCGCCCACCATGGCGCTGAACTCGAGCACGACGTTCAGCCCATCGTCTGTCGTGGCCTGTCGGTGATAGGCGAAGTCGGCGAACACGGTCAGCACCGTGCTCAGCGCCAGCACCACGGCCTCGGCGCTCTTGTAGGGCTTGAAGGCTACCGGCGAGCGGAACGTCGCGTCGGGATGGACAATGGACCGCAGGTCGCCCAAGTCGCCTTTGGCGACCATCTCATGCCAGGCCGACAGGCTTTTGGCGGCGGCGGGGTGGAGGTGGGGCAGGTCACTCACTGTGTTTCTCCATCGGTTCGAGACGTTCAGCGCTCGATGATCGTCCTGACCAGATCCAGGTCTGACGGCTTGTCGACGTCTACCGCCGCGAGACCGTAGGACGAGCGTACGATGGCGGCCTTGACGCCGGCGGCACGGCCCAGACGTTCCAGCGTCTCGTCGATGGTCATCAGACCCAGCACGTAGCGGCCCAGCATGACCGGGCCGAGCATCGCCGCGATGCGCCACGGTTGCTTGCGCAGGCTCTCGGCCTTGCGCCAGAAGGCCACGGCGTTGAGGGCGGTCTCGTTGCGCAGCAGGAACAGATTGCAGCCCGAATAGCCGCCGTCCTTGAACCGCCAGTAGGTGCGCTTGGTCTCCGGCGCCGCCGCGCGGACGACAGCCTCTGGCGCCATAAGGACGGCGAAGTCGCAGTCGGCCGGGGCCTTGGCCAGGAACTCGGTGATCCACTCCGGCTGCAGCAGGGCATGGTCGACGGTCGTCACCAGCAGCGGCGTGCCCATGATGCTGGCGCCGTCATGCACAGACTGGCTGGGACCACCGGCGGCGGGCAGGGGAGAGGCCTTGGCGACGCCCGCCAGGGCCTCGACCAGGGCGATGTCCGAGGTCGAGACCCCGATCCGCGTCGCGCCGGCCTGGTCCAGAGCCCGCAGCACCCGGGTCAGCAGGGTCTCGCCGCCCAGCACGATCAGGCCCTTGTGACTGACTCCGGCATAGTCGGCGACCGGGTCGATCCCGCCGCGCGATCCGGCGAGGACGAGCGCCTGGATGCTCACAACGCCTTCTCGTAGAGGCGATAGGTCTTGTAGATCGTCGCGCCCATGGCTTCAGAAATCCGCCGCATCGGCATATTCTCCTCCAGCACCCACGAGAACTCGAACTTCGTATAGCCCAGGGCCAGCGAGGCGTTACGGCCGGCGTTCATCAGGTGGAAGGGCAGCAGCTGGCCGCGCATCGTGTCGGCGAACTTGCGCTTCACGCCCATCAGCGGCACCCGCGCCGACTTCACGCCCCTGACCTTCAGCCGCCACAGAAGCTTGGCCCAGCCGAACGGCAGAAGCTTGCCCTTCAGGTCGCGGATGGCCTCATTGACGTTGGGCAGCAGCACGATGAAGCCCGCGGGCTCGCCATCGATTTCGGCGAACAGGGTCATCTTCTTCTCGATGACGGGTTTGAGGGCCTTGGCCAGATGGCGGGTTTCCGCCTCGGTGGTGGGCACAAAGCCCCAGTTGCCGGCCCAGGCGTCATTGAGGATCGCTGTCAAAGAGACGACTTCCTCGTCATAGCGGCTCATGTCCAGTTCGCGCAGCACCACGCCGGCGGGCAGGCCGCGCTTGACCCGGCGCACCACCACAGCCGGCAGGTCGGCGGTCGGGTCGCACAGATAGGCATAGACGTCCTTGGCCTTGGCGTAGCCCTGCTGCTCGACGCGGGCGCCGGTATAGGCCGGGTCGTGGCCCATCATCACCATGGGCGGGGTGTCGAAGCCGTCGACCAGCAGGCCGACCTCCTCGTTGATCGACAGGTTGAACGGACCCAGCGCCGTGGTGCAGGCGCGGTCGCGCAGCCAGTCCTCGGCGGCGCGGAACAGCACCTTGAAGACTGCGGGATCATCCTCGGCGGCGATCAGGCCGAAATTGCCGGTCTTCTGGCCTTCCGCCTGCGGGGCCAGGGCGTCGATCTGGGCGCTGATCCGGCCGACGTCGCGCCCCTCGCGCACAGCCAGGAACAACTGCACCTCGGCGTGCTCGAAGAACGGATTGGTCTTGGGCGACAGGGCCTCGGATCGCTCCATCATCAGGGGCGTGATCCAGTTGGGATCGCCGGCATTGAGGCGCGCGGGCAGCTTGATAAACCGCTCAAGCTCGGCCGGGGTGCGGACTGCAATGACCCGAAGGTCGGAGTCGTGGGCGTCGAACGGCATCAGCCCTCCAGATTGATCAGGGCGTTGATCGCCAGGGCGCCAAAGATGACAGGGCCGCCCCAGACGGCCAGGACCGGCGAGATCGCGCCGCTTTCGCCCAGCGCCGACAGAAGGCCGTCGACGACCAGGAACACCAGGCCCGCGGCCAGACCCACGGTCAGCAGCACAGCGCCCTGCCGGCTGCGGAAATTGGCCAGGGCCACGGGCGCGCTCAGCAACAGCATGACCAGCGCCCCGAACGGCCCGGCATAGGCCCCCAGCAGACGAGTCTCGTAATAGCTGGGTGGTCGATCGGTGCCGCCATTGAGCAGGGCGCGCCGGGCCGAGCCGGCCGACGGCGCGGGATTGTCCGAGAACAGGGCCTGGACGTCCACCGGCCGCAGGGGCGAGGGCCAGGTCATCTGGCTGGTGGTGACGGTGTCGACGCGTTGGCCGGAAAAGCGGGTTGTCACCGCTTTGGACAGGCGCCAGTCCTTGCCGGCGAAGGTCGCGGCGGGGGCGTCCACCCGCTCGATCAGGCGGCCGGTCGTGTCACGGCGGTAAATCTTGACGGTTTGCAGGGACCGGCCGTTCGGCGCGGCGCTGGCGGCGATCACCAGATCGTCGCCGACCCGGAAGCTGACGGGACCGGTGTCCTTGCGATCGGCTGCGGGGGTGTGGGCCTGCCACCAGGCGTCGAGGATCGGATCGGTGCGCGGGGCGATGACCTGGGCGCAGGTGAAGTCCAGCAGCATCATCGCCACCGCCGCCGGGGCGGCCATGGCCAAGATCCGATAGGCCGAGATGCCCGCTGCGCGCATGGCAATGATGGCGCTCTCGCGGGCCAGTTGCGAAAAGGCGAACAGGCCGCCGGCCAGCACGCTGATCGGCGCGATCTGCTCGATCAGTCGCGGCGCGCGCAGGGCGGCGTAGAACAGCACCCCGCCCACGCCCAGCCCCCGGTCGAGGATGTCGGTGGTGACTTCCAGCAGGTCCAGGACCTGCAGGATGCCCATCAGGACAGCGGCGGCGCTCAGGATGCGGCTGGCCGCGACGCCCAGAACATAGCGCTGAAGTCTCATGACACGGCCGGACGGCTGGGGACGACCATGCGCACGGCCCGGTCCATCGCTTCGCCGATGCGGCTGACCACGCGGCTGACGGGTGTGTCGCCGGGCCGCTTGCGACTGCCCATGAACAGCCAGACGCTGAAGCCGGTGAAGGCCAGGAACGGTCCCCAGATCGCCAGCAGCGGGTTGGCCTTGCCGGCCTCGGCCAGGCTCTGGCCCAGCAGCAGCGAATGCTGGAAGGCCAGGAGCAGCACGCCGGCCACGATCAGGCCAGGGGTGCGGTTGCCGCGCTTGGCGGCCAGGCCCAGCGGGAAGGCCAGTAGCGGCAGGAAGGGCAGGAAGGCCGCCCGGGCCAGCCGGCCGTAAAGCTCGGCCAGCAGGGTCGGCTTTGGCAGTATGGAGGTGTTCGACGCGGCCTGACGGGCCAGCTCGTTCAGGGTCAGTTCGCGCTCGTCGCCGCCGCGCGCGCGCAGCAGGGTGGCGGCGCCGGCCAGGGGCATCTCGGTGATGAACTGGTCGAAGGCCAGGGTGCGGTAGCCGCCGGCCGCGTCCACGCCGATGCGCTGGCCGCGTCGCAGCAGCAGGGTGACCTTGTCGCCGCCCGGGCTGGCGCTGAGCGTGGCGGTCTGGGCGGTGATGATCTCCTCGCGGCCCTTGTCGTCGAGGCGGCGGATGAAGATACGCGTCAGGCTCTGGCCGGCCGGATCGGCGCCGTCGGCCGTCATCAGCAGGTTGTCCTCGTCGATGAAGGCCCCGCCTGACAGGCGTCCGTTCCAGCCGGCGTTGACGGCCGCGTGCATGACCGAGCGATAGGCGTAGCGGCTGTAGGGCTGGCTGTAGCCGAACAGGGCTACGCTGAAGAGGCTGAGCAGCAGGCCCACGCAGACGAAAGGAATGGCGATGCGGCTCAAGGACTGTCCGCTGGCCAGCAGGGCATCGATCTCCGAGCCGTCCGACAGCTTGGTGATGACGATGAACAGGGCCACGAAGAAGGCCACCGGCAGGGCCAGGCCCAGATAGTGCGGCACCAGATTGGCGGCCAGTTCGCTGACATAGCCAAAGCGGGCGCTGCTCTGTGACAGGGCGTCGAGCAAGCGCAGGACCCGCTCCAGCAACAGGGCGACCACGGTGACGCACAGGCAGCCGACCATCGGCCAGGCCACCAGCTTGAGCACGTAGCGATCGATCAGGCGCAGGTTGGTCACACCGCCGACCAGTCCCTGGCCAGCAGAGTCGCCAGGGCGGCGGACGCCTGCGAATCCAGGTCCACGGTCGCGCCCAGGGCCGGGGCGGCCGGCCAGCCGGCGTCGGCGAAGCTGCGACCCTCGTGGACCCGCACGCCGTCGTATCGGGGAATGACGTGGAAGTGCACGTCGCGGTCGACCATCATCAGCATCAGATAGTTGATCTTCTCGTACGCTACGAACCTGCCCAGCAATCGCTCGATTCCATCGATCGCGACCTTCAAATCAGCGAAGGCGGCGGGGCTGAGATGAGAGAAGGCTTGCGCCGCTTCCTTGCATATCAGGACCAGGGCCCCAAGTGTCGGCTGCTTGGGGCGAACCAGAACAAGCCAGTAGTCGGTTTCCGCCACCTTGGTGTCAGGGTAGCCAAAGTTCACGGCGGTTGGATTGGTCATGTGCGGGCTCTTCCCGTGGCGTCGAGCGCCGCCGATTCACAATAGGGACGCGGTCTTTTTCATGGAAGTGCGATCAGCGTCAGGCCAGCAGGTACCGGCCCAGCTCCACCACATGCCCCGTTTCCGGGTCCAGTCCGCGCGCGATGACCCGAACCGACACCCCGTCGGCGCCATCGCGCAGGATCTCGATGGCGTGCCAGCGCGCGGCCGGGTGCTTGCCCCGTCCCAGGGCCGAGGCCGAAGGCACGCCCAGTACGGGGATCGCCGCGCCGTCCGGACCCGGCATGGTCGCCAGCAGCCCCTCGTGAGCGTGACCGTGCAGCACCAGATCAACGCCTTGGCGGGCCAGGATCGCACCCAGGGCCTCCCGGTCGTCCAGCGACTTGCGCCTGGAAACGGCGCCTGGAGTCGGCGGGTGGTGGATCAGGATCACCCGGAACAGGTCGCGGTAAGCGGGGTTGGCCAGCAGGGCGTCCAGCCTCGTCACCTGCGCCTGGCCCAACCGGCCGGTCGCCAGATGCGGCGCGGTGGGGATGGCCGAGCACAGATTGATGATCGCCACACCGTCGCGGATCCGAAGCCGGGGAAAAGCGACGTCGTCGCCGTCGCCCAGCCAGTCCGACCAGGCGGCGAATCGTTCGGGGCCCGTTGCGCCGACCAGGGCGTCATGGTTGCCCGGGCTCAGAGTGATCCTGTCTGACGCCCCGAGGCCGCTCAGCCACTGGCGTGCGGCCTCGACCTCGACGGTGGAGGCGAAATTGGTCAGATCGCCGGTGATGGCGATGTGGTCGGGCGCATAGGCCTTGATGTCGGCGACCAGGGCGGCCAGCACGTCGGGCTGATGCTCCTTGTGCTTGCGCCGCCAGGCGATGCGGCTGAGCAAGCGCTTGGACGCGAGGTCCCGCCAGCCGAACGCCCCTGCAGGTGGCGGCAGATGCGGGTCGGAAAGGTGGGCTATGCGGAATATCGACAAGTCAGAATCGCGCTTTTTGGCCATAAACGAAACGAAGCTGCTTATCATTCGCTACGAATTTCCAGGGGTTCTCGCACATTGACCGGCGGAAGTAATCAGGGCGGCGACGCCAGGCCGGCGGCCATCACGGTCGGCCAGGCGTCCACGCGCATCTGGGGCATGACCTCGGCCCAGCGCCTGTCGAGGATCTATGGCCGCGTGGGGCTGAGCGAAGTCACGCGTGAAACGGCGCCCGCCAATGGCGATGTGGTGGTGGTCGACGCCGGATGGGTGTTCGATGAGGCGCTGATCCGCGCCCTGGCTGAACGGCCCGGGGTGGCGCTGATCGACGAGACCCGCCGCGTCGTGGCGTTCAACCTGCCGGCCGATCGCGCCCTTGCGGTCGGTGAGGACCTCTCTGCTGTGGTCGGAGAGGCCCCGCGCCTGACAGCCATGGAACTGGGCTCGGCCTACAACAGCGAACTGCGCAAGCGCGAGCCGCCGGTGCTGGAGCGCCTGACACCCGAGACGGTCGACGCGGTCGAGAAGCGATTGTTCAAGGGCTCGTACAAGGGCGTCACGGACCTCGTGACAAAATATGTCTGGCCCGCGCCCGCCCGAGTTGTCACCCGCTGGTGCGCTCTTGCGAAGATCACGCCCAACCAGGTGACCTTCGCCAGCTTCCTGATGGTGCTGGCTGCCTTCTGGCTGTTCTGGACCGGCCAGTATGGCCTGGGTCTGGTCTGCGCCTGGATCATGACCTTTCTGGACACCGTCGACGGCAAGCTGGCCCGGGTGACCCTGACCTCGTCCAAGTGGGGCAATGTCTTCGATCATGGCATCGACCTGATCCACCCGCCGTTCTGGTGGTGGGCCTGGTTCGTCGGCCTGGGCGCCCTGGGCCTTACCGTGCCGCACGGCGGATTGCTGCTGGCCATCGTGGTCGGCGGCTATGTGGCCCAGCGGGTGGAGGAGGGGATCTTCCTGTCGCTGTTCAAGGTTGAGATGCACGCCTGGCGGCCGTTCGACAGTTTCTTCCGGCTGATCACCGCGCGGCGCAACCCCAACCTGCTGTTCATGACCGCGACCACCCTGGTCGGCCGGCCGGACATCGGCTTTGTGCTGGTGGCCGCCTGGACGGCGATCTGCTTCGTCGTGCACGGCAGCCAGATCGTTCAGGGCCTGCTCACACCCAAGGGCGGCGTCACCTCCTGGCTGTCGCGCTGATGAAGGTCGGCGTCGTCCATAATCCGCGCAGTCACGCCAATATGGGGCGCAGCGCGGAATACTGGGCTCCGGATGATGTGATGCTTGTGCGGCCAGCCACGCGCGAGGCGCTGGAGGTCGACCTGGTAGCCTTTGCGGCGCGCGGCGTTGAGCTGCTGGTCATCGACGGCGGCGACGGCACGATCCGTGACGTGCTGAGCCTTCTGCCGCGCGCCTTTGGCCAAGCGCCCCCGCTGATCATTCTTCTGCCGTCCGGCAAGACCAATGTTCTGGCCATTGACCTGGGCGTCCGACAGGGCTGGACGCTGCACGAAGCGCTGATTGCGGCGCGCTCGCCCAAGGCGGTGATCAAGTATCGCGCGCCGCTGGAAGTGTCCTGGGACGATGGCCGGGCGGCCATGAGCGGCTTTGTGTTCGGGCTCGGCGCGTTCGTGCGCGCCACAAAGATGTCCAAGAGCGTCAACCGGATGGGGGCGTTTCACGGCCTGTCCGTGGGCCTGACCCTGGTCGGTGCGGCGACGGGCGCGCTGTTTGGCGGCGCGCGCGATCACTGGCGCGAGGGGGTGCCGGTCGAACTTTCCATCGACGGGGAGCCGGCGCCCATGGGCAACCGCTTCTTGTTGATGGCTACGACCTTGAAGCGCCTGCCCCTGGGCATCAAACCGTTCGGAACGCCCCGGGAGGGCCTCAAGGCGCTGGACGTCGACGCCCAGCCCCAGCGGCTGCTATCGGCCTTGATCACCTTGCTGGGCGGCGGCGATGCGCCATGGCTGGCGCGGCGGGGCTATCGCCGCGGAGACGCAAAATCACTGCACATCCAGACCTGCGACGCATTTGTGCTCGACGGCGAGGTCTATGAAGGATCAGGCGGTCTGACCGTCTCTCTTGGACCCACCCTGCGTTTCCTCGCGTCATGACCAGCCCGGTGCTGGCTATGGTCGAGGCCGAGTTGCGCGCCCCAGCGCCGCCGCATGCCGTCGCCTTCGCCCGCCAGTTGGTCACCGCCTTTGAAAACCCCGTCGCCGTGTTGTTCTACGGCTCGGTGCTGCGCACCGGCGATCTCGACGGCGTCATGGATTTCTATGTGCTGACCAGCCAGGCCCGACGCGGCTGGCGCGGTGTGGTCGGCCGCAAGCTTTGGCCGGATGTCAGCTATCACGAGGTCGAGCACCAAGGCCGAACCCTGCGCGCCAAGGTCGCGTCCATGACCCTGGACCAATTTGCCCTGGCGGCGCGCGGTCGTGAGATCGATACCACGATCTGGACGCGTTTCGTTCAGCCCTCGGCCCTGGTCTGGTCTGCGAGCGCCGAGATCGAACCTGTCGTGATCAACGCCGTTGCCGAGGCCGCCCATTCGGCCGCGCGGTTCGCGGCGGCGCTGGGACCTGTCGAAGGCCCGTCAGAGGCCTATTGGTCGGCCCTGTTCCAGCAGACCTACAAGGCTGAGTTCCGCGTCGAGCGTGGCGGTCGCGAGCAGTCGATCCTGGCCTTCGACGCCGCGCGCTATGATCATCTGCTGATCGCCTGCTGGCGCGAGCAGGGACTGCTCGACATCCTCGCGCCCGGATCCGTCCAGCCCAATCTGACCGAAGAGGCGCGGATCCGTTTCGGGCGCGCCTGGCAGGTGCGCCGGCGGATGGGCAAGTCCCTGAACGTCGCCCGTCTGATCAAGGCCGCCTTCACCTTCGAGGGCGCGGCCCGCTATGCGGCGTGGAAAATCGAGCGCCATACGGGCGTGGCCGTGCCGCTCACGCCGTGGCGCGAGAAGCATCCGGTGCTGGCCGCGCCGGGCGTGCTGTGGGATCTTTGGCGCGCCCAGAGGGCGCGAAAGGCCGAGGCTTAGACGCCCCGGCCTTCTGCGGCGTCAGGCGGAAACGCGCTGGCGCTGGGTGTCGATCAGACCCATAGCGGACCCGATTTCGGCGAAGACGGACAGGACCTTTTCGATCTGCTCGTCGGTATGGGCGGCGCTGACGCTGGTGCGCAGCAGCGGGCGGCTGTCGGGTGTGGCTGGCGGCAGGGCCAGATTCAGATAGACGCCGTTCTGCAACAGGGCGTTCCACATGCCGATCGCGCGTTCCTGGTCGGGCATGGTGATGGCCACGATCGGGCTGGCGGTCGGGCCGGTCTGGAAGCCCAGCTCGGTCAGGCCATCATACAGGCGACGGGCGTTGGCCAGCAGGCGATGGCGCAGCTCAGGCATTTCTTCCAGGCGCCGCAGCGCAACCAGGGTCGAGCTGACCACGGCCGGCGGCAGCGAGGCGGTGAACATGTAGGGACGGCAGACGACGCGCATGACGTCGAAGTCGTCCATGTTGCTCACACAGAAGCCGCCGATGGCGCCCAGGCTCTTGGAGAAGGTGCCGACCACGAAGTCGACATCGTCCTCGACGCCTTCTTGCTCGGCCAGGCCGCGACCGTTCTCGCCCAGCACGCCCATCGAGTGGGCTTCATCCACCAGCAGGTAGCCGCCCAGTTCGCGCTTCACAGCGGCGATTTCCTTGAGTGGCGCGGTGTCGCCGATCATCGAATAGATGCCTTCGACCACGATCAGGCGCTCGCCGGGCATGTCCTTCATGCGGCGCAGGCGCTTGTAGAGGTCTTCGGGGTCGTTGTGGCGGAAGCGAATGACCTCGGCGTGGCCCAGGCGCGAACCGTCATAGATGCTGGCGTGGCTGTCGGCGTCCAGGATCAGGTGGTCGCCGCGACCCACCAGGGTCGACAGAACGCCCAGATTGGCCTGATAGCCGGTCGTGAACACCATGGCGTGTTTGCGACGATAGAACTTGGCCAGGGCATGCTCGAGTTCGACATGGGCTTCGAAGCTGCCGTTGGCGATCCGCGACCCGGTCGTTCCGGTGCCCCGCTCCTGCACAGCCTTGACCGAGGCCGCGATGCTTTCGGCGTCGAAGGTCAGGCCAAGGTAATTGTTGGTGCCCAGCAGGATTGTAGGGCGGCCATTGATAACGCCCTCGGTCGGTGAAACCACCGCATCGAGCCGGACGTTGAAGGGATCAGCTCCGGCTTCCCGGATCGCTTGATAGGCATCGCGGTAGCCGAGATATTTGTCGAACAGCCCCATAGTTATCCCTTATTCCGAAGTTCTTTTATCAGATTGGACAAGTCGCCCGCCGTCTCGACCGAGGCCAGATGATCGAGCGGGATCGAGATGTCGAACGCGTCTTCCAGTTCCATGATGATGTTCATCAGAGCCAGGGAGTCGACCTGAAGGTCACGGCCGATATGCGTCTCGTTGGAAACCTCCACTGTGCGCCCCAACACCGAGGACGCCGCCAGGCCGATTTCACGCAAGGTAAGATCTGTAACCGCTTTCATATCGACTCGCTGAAACCCCCGTGAGCGGGCCTGACTGGCTCCAATTGTAACAGCCCCATTGTCGGATTTCTGTCAAAATTGGCTGCTATGGTCAGCCCATAGAAACTAAAAATCCCTTCGCGCGGTACCATTGCACGCTTTGGGCGAAACCCGAGTCGATCCCGTATCGCGGAGCGATAGCGCGGGGAAGACTTTCGCTGTCTGATACGCTCCAATCCAAATGGAGCATTTCGCGCGCTTTGCCAGTCGTGAAAATCGAAATCTTCCCATTGGCGAGTGATACGCCTTCGGACAGTTGCGCCAAGGCGCTGATCACCCAAGTGGGCACGCGGGCGATGTACGGCGCTTTGCCCACCGCGCGCGCGGCCGCAGCCATCACCTCGGTCCAGCTGTATCCATCCGTGCGCGCGTCCGACAGGGCAAAGACCCCCGGCCGGTGATCGATCGCCAGACCTGAGATCGCCGCGACAGCGTCCTCGACATGGATCATGGCGATCCGGGCGGCGGGATCGAGCGCCGGCAGGAACGGCGCGGTCTGGGCCGCCTTGAACAGGCCCAGGGTCTCCATGTCGCCTGGCCCGTAGATGGCCGGCGGGCGCACGATGGTCAGGCTGTCGCCGAACACCTTTCGCGCCGCCTCCTCGCCGCCGCGTTTGCTGGCCGCATAGTCCGACAGAGACGGCTCCCGCGCCGCCAGGCTGGAGACGAGCACGAGCCGCGCGCCTGCGGCCCGGGCCGCCAGGGCCACGTCTCTGGCGCCGTCAACATTGGTGCGATCAAAGTCCGCCCGCGACCGCGCCTTGATCAGGCCCGCAACATGGATGACCAGGGCCGCGCCCGTGCACAGCCGGCCCAGGGCTGCGCGATCCGAAAGGCCGCCGATGACGATCCGGGGCTCCAGCCCCCGCCAGTCCGGATCGATGATGTCGCGACGGGACAGGACCCGCACGGTCCAGCCGTCCGCAACCAGGGCGCGGACAAGGTGGCGGCCCAGGAAGCCGGTGGCGCCGGTGACCGCAACGACACCCCGGCTCATGGTCAGGCGCGCTCGGCGTAGGCGCCCGCCAGGAAGGCCGCCTTGGCCTTGGAGCGGCTCAGCTTGCCTGACGAGGTCTGAGGCAGGGCGTGGGCGCCGACCAGATGCACCTGGGTCTCGACGCTGTGGCGCAGGCGCAGGACCGTGGCGACCTGTTCGGCCAGGGCCTTGCGGGTCTCGGGATCGCCCCCGCGCGCTTGGACGAGCACGATCACGACCTCTTCGCCCTCGCCGGGCGTGGAGAAGGCCGCGACGTCACCGCTGCGCAGGCTCTCGATCTCGGCCTCGGCGGTCCATTCCAGGTCCTGCGGCCAGATGTTGCGGCCGTTGAGGATGATCAGGTCCTTGCCGCGACCGGTGATGACGATCTCGCCGTCGATCAGATAGCCAAGGTCGCCGGTGTCCAGCCAGCCGTCGGCCGACAGCACGCGGGCGGTCTCTTCGGGCTGCTCGAAATATTCCCGCATCAGGCTGGGCCCTCGGGCGTAGATCCGGCCCACGCCGCGCTCGGGCAGGGCCGTGCCGTCCTGGCCCCGGACTTCCAGTTCATGGTGAGGCAGGGCGGGGCCGTTGCGGGCGAAGTCTCGGGCCCTGTTTGCGTCTTTGGCAGTGTCGGCGGTGATGACCGCCAGGCCCTGTTCCAGCTGCTCGACGTCCAGGGTTTCGACCTTCAGGCCCTGGCCCAGCGGCGACATCGACAGGGCCAGGGTGGCTTCGGCCATACCGTAGCTGGCGACAAAGGCGGTGTCGGAGAAGCCGACCGTCTTGAAGCGCTCGGCGAAGGCGCGTAGCGGGCCCGTGCGGATCATGTCACCGCCCAGGCCGGCGCTGCGCCAGCCCGACAGGTCCAGATGCTCGATCGAGGCGGCTTCGGCCCGGCGGGCGCACAGTTCATAGCCGAAGGTGGGGCTGTAGCTGATGGTGCCGCCGTTCTTGGTCATCAGGTCCAGCCACATCAGCGGCCGGCGCACGAAGGCTCCGGTCGGCATCAGGTCGACCGTCATCTGGCTGGTCATCGGGCTCAGCAGAAAGCCGATCAGACCCATGTCGTGATAGAGCGGCAGCCACGAGATGGCCCGGTCATCGGGCCTTACCTGCAGACCGTCGCGGGTGATCGCCTGGGCGTTGGCCATCAGGGCGCGGTGGGTGACCACCACGCCGGTCGGGAAGCGGGTGCTGCCCGACGAGAACTGCAGATAGCAGGTGCGATCAGGCTCGATGACCGGCAGATCGACGCCATTGGCGGCGGGCAGGTCGGCCAGGGTCCCGGCGAAGTTCAGCGGCTGCTTGGCGGCGATTTCGGGCAGCCAGGCCGCCAACGAGCTCGGGCCGATCAGCACCGTGGCCCTAGCCGAGGCCAGCATGCGGGCGATCTGCGCGATATAGGCCTCACGACCGCCCAGCGGCGCGGGCAACGGCAGGGGCGCGGGCGGCAGGCCGGCATACTGGCAGGCAAAGAAGGCGCGGACGAAATCGGCATCGGTCTCGGCGATCAGGCCGACGCTGTCGCCCGGCCGGGCGCCGGCGGCCAGCAGGCGCTGGGCCAAGGCGATCGCCTGCTCGCGCAGACGCGCATAGGGCAGGGCCTCGACCAGCTCGCCGCGCAGCGAATAGAGGTTCACACCCGTCTCGCCCTGGGCTGCGAAGTCGAGCGCGGCCGTCAGGGTAGGGAAGTCAGCGAAACGAACCGTTCGCCCGGCGCCCGTCGGAGTCATCATCATCACCTGCCGCCTTTGGCGTCGTTTGCGTTGTCGGCGCAAGGGGGTTCGTTGTCACTGAGTACGGACGATCGCGCAAGTCGCACGCGGAGTGTCAGAAACATCCCGATGGCCATGGCGATGGCTGCCCCGACCAGAGCTGCGCCGGCCCCGTTCATGCCGAACATCTTGACCAGGGGGGCCAGCGCCAGAAGAAACAGCGCGCTGACCACGACCCGCACACGCAGGGCGGCGCCGGCGGCGCGCATCGAGACCAGCATCGGCTCCAGGGGCAGGGCCAGCACGCCGATGGCTGCGGCGGTGACCTGCCAGGTCATGACGTCGGACGCACCCACATAGGCCTCGCCCATGATCAGGCGCAGCAGGGGCTTGCCAAACAGCGTGGTGACCAGCAGCAGGAGGCCCGCCACGGCGCCGCCCAGCACGGCGACCTGCCCGGCCAGTTTGCGCATCGCGGCGTCGCTGCCCAGGGCGCGAAGCTTGGCCAGTTCGGGATAGAGGGCCGGGATCACCAGCCGCGCCGGCTTGGCCATGCCGTCGGCCACCTGCCGACCAATCCGCCACAGCGCAGCCTGGGTGGGGCCCAGCAGTGCGCCGACCATCAGGGTGATCACATGGGTGAAGGCCACGTCCAGGCTGCTGCTGAAATTGGTCGCCCAGGCGAATTTCCACACCCCGGGCAGGCCCTCGCCCAGCGGACCGATCAGCTTGAACCCGTCGAGCATGCCGCGCCGGCCCAGTTCGCGCCAGGCGATGACGCCGACATAGAGAAACGAGGCCAGCGGGCCGGCCGCCCAGGCCAGCAGAAACACCCACAGCGGCGCATCGAGGGCGAACGCGATGCCCGCGCCGACCAGCCGCACGGTTGAGCTGACCGCCTGCTCGCCCGCCAGATAGCGGAAGCGGTCGAACAGGCGCAGGAGGCCCACCGAGGTCGCCGAGGTCATCACCGCAATGGTCAGGGCGTACAGCGCCGCGGCGGGTGCCAGGTCCTGCGACCAGCCCAGCAGCGAACCAAACAGCAAGGCGCCGATCACGCCCAGCGTCACGCCGACCAGGCCGCTGCTCAGGTCCAGAAACAGCGAAAAGCGCACCACCTGCTGAAAGCCCTGGCGGTCGTTCTTGAGCAGGGGTTCTGCGCCATATTGCAGGACCGTCTGCCAGGACTGGAACTTGACCACCTCGCCCAGGAACTGGGCGAAGGTCGTGATCAGGTAAAGGATGCCCATCTGCGCCGGGTCCAAACCTCGGGCGGTCAGGGCGATATAGCCCAAGCCGACAATGGCGTTGACCGTGCGGCCGCCCAGCAGGGTTCCGGCATTGGCCAGGACGCGGGCGAAGACGGAGCGTTCGGCGCTCATGCGGCTTTGGCGGTCCGCGCCAACACCCGCTCCGCGATAGCGCGGGCGGCGCGTTCGGACGACGGCGTGGCCGTGAGGTCAAAGCTCTCGGCAAAGCCGATTTTCTGGATCTCGACATAGTCGCCGTGACCCAGACGGGCGGCCTCGACGGCGTCTGTCAGGCCATCGACCGAGGTCAGCACCGGGCCGTACTGCCAGTGGTGGAAGCTTTCATCTCCCTGCCAGGCGACCTGGCCGGGATTGAGAAACAGGCACGGCTTGGGCGTGCGCAGGAACTCATAGACCTGGCTGGAGACGTCGCCCAGATAGATGTCGGCCAGGCGGGTATAGGTCATGTCGATGGCGGCGGGACCGCCCAGGTCGATATGGATGCGCGGGTGGTCGCGGAACGGCGTCAGGCTCTCGAGCATGGCCGGGCCGGCGCCGTCGAACAGCCGGATGTGCGGTGCGAAGATCAGGTTGAAGCGGTCGTCGGCCGCGAACTGCTCCAGCACCTTGACGCCAAAGCGCGGCCACGAGCCCAGCGTGGCGTGGAAGTGTGGATTATAGACGACGATAGGTTTGGCGCCGGGGAAGACCGGCATCGGCGAGCCGGGCAGGGCGTCGATGATGTCGAACTTGGGATAGCCGACCATGGCGCAGTTTTCCGGCTTTACCCAGCCGCCCTCCACCATGCGGTCGCGCTGCTTGGGGCCGGCGGCCATGACCAGATCGAACAGGCGCAGTCGCGGCTCGAACACCCCGCCGCGGTCGCCCGCGCCGTGCTGGGTATAGACCAGCATGGATTTGCGAACGCCAAACTTGCGCAGCAGGGCCGTGGTGCGTTCGGGCGTGACGATGGCGTCCATCCGGCCCAGCGTCACGGCGTTGGCGGCCAGCATCAGCGCCTTGGGCGGCGTCGAGGCCTCCTTCAGCCGCACCCCGCGCAGCCAGGCCGGCGGTAGCAGGCGCGAGGCGATGGGCGCGCCGCCCAGGGCGCCCAGCAGCTGGCGGGCGTAGTCGAGGTGTTCCTGGGTGGTGGCGGCGATCTCGACCTCGATGCCGGGCCAGCCCCTGGCCAGGGCGACAGCGATGGGCAGGCTGTGCAGGATCTGATGCGTCTGGGCGATATAGAGAAAGCAGACCTTGGGCCTGGATGGGGCGGACCTGACCGGGCTCATGAGCGTTGCGCCGGTCCGATCAATTGCCGGGATTGAGGCGCGAGCGCACCCGACCCTTGAAGATCACCCGGTCGCCCTTGTCGGACACCGAGTAGCTGTCGGCCTGCACCTGATCGCCGGAGGCCGAGCCTCGCACGCCGGAGTCGCCCATCACCTCGCCGGTGCGCGTATCGATCACGGCTTTTTCGGTCTTGAACACGTAGCCGTCGCCATTCTCTATCTGGACGTCGCTCGTCAGCAGAAGGGCGCCCCTGGACTCGTCGTAATTGCCCAGCTTTGCCACGACCTGGGTGGGGTTGTCCGAACCGTAGCCACGCGTCAGTTTCGGGGATTCCAGGGCGATCTTGTTGGGATCGACCTTGTCGCGCACGGCGGCGGTGGCGACGATCAGGAAAGCGCGGCCGTCCTTCATGGCGCCCGTAAAGCGCGGATTTTCCATCCGCAGCGGCGCACCAGCGACGACACTCGATGCCTTGGCTCCGGCGGCGCGGATGGCAGCCTGCGTCACGATGGCACCGCTGGCCAGCAATGCGACAGCAGGCAGAACAAGGCGCAGAGCGCTGACCGACTTGCGGCGGCGAGGGCGAATCTTGCGCCTCGTGACGAGGACTGAGGACGGAGCAAACGAGGTCATGACAGCCGGTACGCAAAGCGTTGGGCTATCGGCTTAATCCCGTCAGAGCCGACTCCCAAGAGATATTCGACTGGCTAGCAGCCGCGCCTGACGGCACCAGGGCGCCAGACGGGCTGCAGCTAGCGGCCGGCGCGCCTCTGGCGCGCCGGCCGTCTAAAATCCCTAAGGATTAGCCGTTGACGGCGTCTTTGAGTTGCTTGGCGGGCGTGAAGGCAACCTTCTTGGAGGCTGCGATCTCGATCGCTGCGCCCGTGGCCGGGTTGCGGCCGGTGCGGGCCGGCTTGGCCTGGACCTTGAACTTGCCAAAGCTCGGGATCGAAACTTCTTCGCCCCGGACAGCAGCGTCGGTCACGGCCTTGAACACGCCGTCGATGATCGCCTTGGCCTGAGCCTTGGTCAGCTTGTCGTCAGCGGCGACTGCGGCGTCGACCAGATCGGAAACGTTCATTTTGATAGCTCATCCAATGTGGAATCAAGGAGCGTCGAGCCTGACGAACCGGGAAGGATTTGTCACGTCATCCCAGCAAATAGGGGCATTTCTGCGTCATGAAAGGCAAGGTTCACCTCCTCAGCCCCGGAAAACTCTGACAACATGCCAAGATAAGCGGGTCTGAGCGTGGTGACGCTCAACTCATGCCATGGTAGCGATAACAAAATTTGGGGGATCCGCATGGCTGACGCCGGGAATACGGGCGCGAAGGACGGCGTTGTGGTTGGCCGCAAGGACGGGCTGGTCATCGGAGCCGCCTCGGTCGGTACGGTTTTCGAGTGGTACGATTTCTATCTGTACGGTTCGCTGGCCACCTATATCACCCACCATTTCTTCTCCGGCGTGAACGAGACCACCGGCTATATCTTCGCCTTGCTGGCCTTCGCGGCCGGGTTTGCGGTCCGACCCTTTGGGGCCCTGGTCTTTGGTCGCCTGGGCGATCTGTGGGGCCGCAAGAACACCTTCCTGGTCACCATGCTGCTGATGGGCCTGTCCACCTTCGTGGTCGGCCTGCTGCCCAGCTATGAGCAGATCGGCATCATCGCGCCCATCGCTCTGGTGCTGATGCGCCTGTTGCAAGGTCTGGCCCTGGGCGGCGAATATGGCGGGGCGGCGACCTACGTGGCCGAGCATGCGCCGGCCAATCGGCGCGGGCTCTATACCAGCTTCATCCAGATCACCGCGACGTTTGGCCTGTTCCTCAGCCTGATCGTCATTCTGGCGACCCGCAATGTGATCGGCGAGGACGCCTTCAAGGACTACGGCTGGCGCATTCCGTTCCTGATCTCGGTGCTGCTGCTGGGCGTGTCGCTGTGGATCCGGCTGCAGCTGTCGGAAAGCCCGTCATTCCTGAAGATGGTCGACGAGGGCAAGGGCTCCAAAAAGCCCCTGGCCGACAGCTTCGCCAAATGGGGCAATCTGAAGATCGTCATTCTGGCTCTGGTCGGTCTGACCGCTGGTCAGGCCGTGGTCTGGTACACCGGTCAGTTCTACGCCCTGTTTTTTCTGGAAAAGATGCTCAAGGTCGACGGCGGCCTGACCAACATGCTGGTGGCCATCTCACTGCTGATCGGCACCCCGTTCTTCGTGCTCTTTGGCTGGCTGTCGGACAAGATCGGCCGCAAGTGGATCATCATGGTCGGCTGCATCCTGGCCTGCCTGACCTATTTCCCGCTGTTCAAGACCCTGACCGTCGCCGCCAATCCGCGTCTGGCCGCCGCTGTAGCAACCTCGCCGGTGACGGTGTTCGCTGACCCGACCGATTGCTCGTTCCAGTTCGATCCGGTCGGCAAGACGGTTTTCAATACTTCCTGCGACCTGGCCAAATCCTATCTGGCCAAGGCCGGCGTCACCTATACGAACGCAGCGGCTCCAGCCGGGACCGTGGCGCAGGTCAGGATCGGCGAGACCGTCCTGCCGTCCTTCGCGGGCGACACGCTGGACAATGCGGCGTTCAAGGACCGCAAGAAGGCCTGGGAAGCCGAGCTTGGCGCGGCGCTCAAGACAGCCGGCTATCCCGCCAAGGCCGACAGCGCCCTGGTCAACAAGCCGCTTGTGGTCGGCATCCTGGCCCTGCTGGTGCTCTATGTGACCATGGTCTACGGGCCGATCGCGGCCATGCTGGTCGAGATGTTCCCGACCAATATCCGCTACACCTCGATGAGCCTGCCCTATCACATCGGCAATGGCTGGTTTGGCGGCTTTCTGCCGACCACGGCCTTCGCCATGGTCGCGGCCACGGGCAATATCTACTACGGCCTGTGGTACCCGATCGTGGTGGCTGGCGTGACCGCCGTGATCGGCATCCTGTTCCTCAAGGAGACCAAGGACGTCGATATCGAGGCTTAGGGGCGCGGGACTAAAGGCCCGCGCGTCGGTGCGCCACGCGCTCGCGGGCCACAGCGGCCTGAGCCGGCAGGTCGAGGCGCTGGTACAGGTCCGCAAGCGCCTGGTTGATCGGCAGGCCATCGGGATCGAAGCTGCGGCGCAGCTCCAGCATCTGCTGGGCTTCGGAAAGGCGGTCGGAACGGATCAGGGCGTCCAGCACGATCTGGTCGAAAAGGTCGCGCTGGGCATGGCTGCCACCGATCTCGGCCAGACGGGGCAGGGCTACGCGCAGGCCTCGCAGGGCTGCGACATGGTCGCCGCGCACATGAGCGACCAGGCCCTCGGCGGCGGGAAGGGCGACCTCACGCCAGGTGGCGCGAACGAAGTCGGGCGCTTCGATGGCCGCCCGACGAATCGCCGCCAGAAGCTGGTCGGCCTCCGGTCGTCTGGCGCGGGCCAGGCCGAAAAGATATTGCAGCGACAGGAAGGGCTGCACGACGTCATCGGCGCGTGCGGCCAGATGGTCGGCCAGATCGTTCCAGCGCGGTCCGACGTCGACGCCGGCCAGTTCCAGCCGGGCCAGCAGGGACACCGCCCCGACCTGGTCCTGCGAATAGTCCCTGGCCTGGGTCCAGCAGTGGTCGTCATAGGCCGCCAGCGCCGCCTCGAACCGGCCCTGGCTAAGATAGAACAGCGCCAGGTGCCACCACAGGTGGGTGTCCATGAACGAGTTCAGGTCGGTCCAGGTGTCGCGCACGCTTTCCAGGAAGGCGACGCCCTCGTCGATGCGGCCCTGGGTGAGCATGACATGGGCCAGGGCGTGCTGGGCCCAGGGCTCCTTGCGCTGCAGGGACAGGGCATGGCGAGCGGCGGCCTCGGCCTCTTCCAGCAGGTGGCACTGCTCATAGGCGAAGGCCAGCATGCCGTGCAGGTGGGGGATGTCGGCGGCGGCGGGCAGGCAGCGACTGGCCGCGCGCAGCATGGCGGGAAAGTCGCCGCAGTTGAAGTCGTGGTACTGCCGCAGCTTGAGGATCAGCAGGTCGCGCGGCCAGGCCTCGAGAATGGCGTCGGCGATCAACAGCGCGCCGGGGATGTCGTCGACCGACCAGGCCGAGACGAAAGCCACGATCTGGCCCTCCCGCCCATTGGCGCTGTCGATGCAGCCCCGGGCGCGCGCCAGATAGGGCTCCGCGCGGGCCGCAGCGTCCGGTGCTTCGAGCAGCAGCCACAGGACGGCCGCATAGGCGTTGAGCAGCGGCTCGGCAGGCGCCGCGTCGGCGGCCGCCAGGATGTTGGCGGCGCGGGTCTCATAGGCCAGGAAGCCGGCAATGAAAACGTTGACCGCAGCCAAGGCAGGCTCACTGGCGACGGAGACAGGATTGCCGAGATAGTCTGTGCGCATGGTGCCACCCTAGTGGACCTTGGCGGGCTCGTCTTTCGTCGCCTGAGAGAAGACGAGGTCGGCGAGTTCGTTCGCATTCCAGGCCACGTCGCGCGGCGCCAGAACCAGCGGGGCGCGGGTTTCGAAGCCCCGCAGCATCTGGCCGGTCTGAATGAGGTCTGGCGCGGCGAGGCTCTCGCTCATGACGATGGCGGCCACGCTCAGGCCTCGGGCCCGGATCACCTCCAGCGCCGTCAGCACATGGCTGACCGTGCCCAGATAGGACCCCGCGACCAGCAGGACCGGCAGGCTCAGCGCGACCATCAGGTCCAGATTGGTGGCCGCGTCGGTCAGGGGCGACATCACCCCGCCGGCGCCTTCGATCAGCATCAGGTCGCGGTCGGGTCGCGCCAGGCGCTCCCGGCAGTCCGTGACCAGATCGTCCAGTCGAAGGGTCTCGCCTTCCAGAGCCGCAGCCAGGTTGGGGGCCAGCGGCGCGCGATAGCGGCGGGGGGAAATGCGGTGAAGGGCGCCCGGCTCGTCCAGCGCCTGGGCCAGGCGGCCGGGATCGCTGACATCCGGATCGTCTGGATCAAACCCGCTGACCACAGGCTTGAAGGCGTCAACGCTCAGCCCCCGGGCGCGGACGGCGCGGATCAGGGCGCAGGCCACATGGGTCTTGCCGATGTCGGTGCCGGTCCCGGCGACGAACAGGCTTTTCATGCGGCAGGACCCCGGCGCATGTGGGTGACCAAATCCGCCAGTCGCATCACGTCGGCGTCCGAATGGGCGGCGCTGAAGGCGATCCGCAGTCGCGCCGTGCCTTCGGGCACGGTGGGCGGCCGGATGGCGACGACGAGATAGCCCTCGGCCTCGAGCTTTGCTGAAGCGGCCAGAGCCGCTGTGGCCGAGCCGATCACGACGGGGACGATCGGGCTTTGGGCGGGCGGCAGGCCCAGGGCGTCGGTGAAGGCGCGGGCCTTGGCCAGAGGCAGGGCGGTCAAGGCCGGCTGGGTCGCGATAATGTCCAGCGAGGCCAGGGCGGCGGCGGCGCAGGCGGGCGGCAGGCCGGTGGCGTAGACCAGCGTGCGGGCTCGGGTCTTCAGCAGGTCGATCACGGCCTGGGAGCCGCACAGATAGCCGCCATGCGAACCCAGCGCCTTGGACAGGGTGCCCATCTGTAGCGGGATGTCGGCGCCGGGGAACAGCGCCGCAGAGCCTCGGCCCTCTGCCAGCACGCCCACGCCGTGGGCGTCGTCGGACAACAGCCAGGCGTCGTGCGCGTTGCAAAGGGCCGAGAGCTGGTCCAGCGGCGCGATATCGCCATCCATCGAGAACACGCCGTCGGTGGCCACCAGGGCATGGCGTGCGGCGGCGCGTTCCGCCCGCAGCAGGCGCTCCAGATCAGCGATGTCATTGTGCTTGAAGGCGAGCGTCCGGGCTCCGGACAGCTTCGCGCCGGCCCAGATGCAGGCATGGGCCAGTTCGTCGATCAGGATCAGGTCGCCCGGCCCGACGACGGCGGGAATCACGCCCATGTTCGCCAGATAGCCGGAGCCGAACACGCAGGCGGCGTCGGTTCCCTTCAGCCGCGCCAGGCGCTTTTCCAGATCTCCCAGCAGCGGGTGATCGCCGGTGACCAGACGCGACGCCGCCGCTCCGGCCCCGTAGTTCAGCGCTGCCTCGGCCGCCGCAGCCCGCACGGCCGGATGGTGCGAAAGGTTCAGATAGTCGTTGCAGGAGAACGAGATCAGCCGCCGGCCGTCCCGTTCCACGACCGCGCCGTCCAGCCGGCGGGTCGGCCGCAGGCGGCGACGCAGGCTCTGGGAGTCCAGGGCGGTCAGCTTGTCGCCGGCGAAGGCGTCGAGGCTCTGCATGCTGTTTCCCGTTTGCGAAGGCAGGGTGCAGGGCATAGGCAAGACACCCGCCCTAAGCAACGAAAACGGGGACGCAACGCAGGATCGCCATGACCCCCGACTGGATGAGCGACGGCGCGGCCCACGTCTGGCGACCCTATTGCCAGATGCAGACGGCCCGGCCGCCGCTGCCGGTGGTCGCCACGCGCGGCTCGCGGCTGGTGCTGGCCGACGGCCGGGAGCTGGTCGATGGCCTGGCCTCGTGGTGGACCGCCTGCCACGGCTACAATCATCCGCATATCGCCCAGGCCCTGCGCGACCAGATCGAGCGGATGCCGCATGTGATGTTCGGCGGCCTGGCGCACGAGCCGGCCTACCGCCTGGCCAAGCGGCTGGCCGATCTGCTGCCGGGCGACCTGAACCATGCCTTCTTTGCTGAGTCGGGCTCGGTGGCGGTCGAGATCGCCATGAAGATGGCCCTGCAGTTCCACATCAATCGCGGCGAGACCGGCCGCACGCGGTTCCTGTCGTTTCGAGGCGGCTATCACGGCGACACCCTGGCGACGATGACGGTCTGTGATCCGGAGGAGGGCATGCACAGCCTGTTCTCGGGCGTCATGCCGGCCCAGGTGATCGCCGACCTGCCGCGCGACGCCGAGGGCGAGGCGACGCTCGATACCCTGCTGACCGCGCGGGGCGGGGAGATCGCCGCCATCCTGGTCGAGCCGTTGGTGCAGGGGGCCGGCGGCATGCTGCTGCACGGACCCGACACCCTGCGAGCCCTGCGCCGTCTGGTCGACGCCCACGGGGTGCTGCTGATCTTCGATGAGATCTTCACCGGCTTTGGCCGCACGGGATCGATGTTTGCCATGCAGGCGGCAGGGATCGAGCCCGACATCGTCACCCTGTCCAAGGCCCTGACCGGCGGCACCTTGCCGTTGTCGGCGGCGGTCGCCAGCACGCGGGTATTCGAGGCCTTCCTGTCCGATGATCCCGAAGCCGCCCTGATGCACGGTCCGACCTATATGGCCAATCCCCTGGCCTGCGCGGCGGCCAACGCCTCGCTCGACCTGTTCGAGGACGGTGCCTGGCGAGCCGATGTGGCTCGGGTCTCGGCCGCCCTGGTCGTAGGGCTTGAGCCCTGCCGGGCCGCGCCGGGCGTCGTGGATGTTCGGGTGCTGGGCGCGATCGGCGTGGTCGAGTTCGACGCGCCGGTTGCGGTTGGCGACCTGTGCGCCCGGTTCGCGCTGGAGGGCGTCTGGATCCGGCCGATGGGCAAGGTCATCTATTTGACCCCGTCCTTCACGACGCCCGATGCGGACCTGGCCTTGCTGACCCGGGCGGTGCGCCGCGTCATCGGAGCCGATTGACCCCAACAGCGAGGTCTGGTCCAAGCGGCCATGTCCTCCAATTCGCCCCTCTCTGGTCTGGAACGCCTCGCCATCCTGGCGATCATCCTGACCTGGGGCGTGAACAACGCCGCCGCCAAGGTGGCGACCGAGCACCTGCCGCCGATGATGGTGGGCGGTCTGCGGTTTGGCCTTGCCCTGATCTTTCTTATCCCGTTCATCCGGCCGCCGTTTCCCGAGCCCAAAAAGCTGCTGGGCATCATCCTGCTTTCGGGGCCTATCCATTTTGGTCTGATCTATGTGGCCTTCGGCATGGGCGACTCGCTGAGCCCGCTGGTCGTGGCCAGCCAGCTGTGGATTCCGTTCACGGCCGTCGCGGCCTGGCGGATGCTGGGCGAGACCATGCGCCTGCCCGCCGTGATCGGCCTGTTGATCGCCTTCGTCGGCGTGGCCTGGATGAGTCTTGACCCGCACGGGGCCGGGGATCTTCCGGCCGTCGCCCTGGTCATTGCGGCCTGCGCCTGCTGGGCGGTGGCGACGGTGCTGGTGAGGATGACCCCGGGGGTGAAGCCGCTGAAGGTTCAGGGGATGACGGCCATAGTCGCCGCCCCGACCCTGATCGCCATGTCCTTTACGTTCGAGTCCAACGTGGTCGAACGGGTGATGGCCGCCCCGGCGATCGCCTGGGCCTGCGTAGCCTTTGCGGGCATTGTCTCGACCATAGGGGCCAGCGCGCTGCTGTTCTGGCTGGTCCAGCGCCGCGAGGCTGGCCGCGTGACGCCCTATTTCCTGCTGACGCCGCTGGTGTCGTGCACGATCGGCATCCTGTTCATGGGCGACCGCCTCACGCCGCAACTGATGATAGGCGGGGCGGCCACCATGGTGGGCGTGGCGCTGGTGGCCCTGACAGAGAAGCGGACGACCAAGGCCGAGGCCATGACGGCCGAGACGGTCTAGAGGCTCAAGCCACTTGCCCCGTCCCGACCGCCAGGCCGGTCAGACGGAGATCGCGGCGTTACCGCTCGCAAGCGACGGGCCTATCTCACCACGCCGCAGGCCACCCGCGCACCGGCGCCGCCGATGGGCTGGCTCTTGTGATCATCGAGGCTGGCGTGGACGACGATGGCCGAGCCGTCGGTGTCCAGCAGGGCCGGGCGCCCACCCGCGCCCTTCAGCGAGACCAGCGGCGAATAGAGCTCGGCCATGGCGGCGCCGTCCGCGCCGGCATGGATGTTTGGCAGGTCACCGTTGTCGTTGCCGTCGGGGTTCAGCAGGCCGTGGACTACGGTGGCCGTGGTGTGAACGTGGGCACCGGCCGACTTGAAGTCGGGCGTGCCGCAATCGCCCTTTTCGTGGAAGTGCAGGCCGTGCCAGCCCGGCGTCAGGCCCTTGATGTCCAGCCGCAGCAGCACCCCGAGCGGCGCTTCGGTCAGGGTGGCCGTCCCCAGATCCTTGCCATCACCGGCCTTGACGGCGGCGGTTGCGGTTTGGGCCCCCGCGGCCGGGGCGGCGGTCTGGGCGGAGACAGCGCCGGGGGCGGCGAGGAGCAGGGTGGCGAAGGTGGCGGCGGCAACGGCGGAACGCATCGGAAATCCTTCAAAAACAAGCGGACGACGGAGGCTGCTGTCCCGGAAAGGTGGCGCCGCCCTTGGGGGAATGCTAACAGTTCAAGACAGTTCCGTGTTCGATTCTGACGGCGAAAAATCCCCTTGAGCGACGATCAAATCACTACCCCTCCCGAAGGGCCGCGAGGGGATATCGCCCCGATCTTCATCGAGGACGAACTGCGTCGCTCGTACCTCGACTACGCGATGAGCGTGATCGTCAGCCGCGCCCTGCCGGACGCGCGCGATGGTCTCAAGCCGGTTCACCGCCGCGTGCTGTTTTCGATGCACGAACAAGGACATACGCCTGATCGCTCCTATGTGAAGTCGGCCCGCGTGGTCGGTGACGTGATGGGCAAATACCACCCGCACGGCGACGCCTCGATCTATTTCACCCTGGTCCGGATGACCCAGCCGTTCTCGATGGGTCTGATCCTGATCGACGGTCAGGGCAATTTCGGTTCGGTCGACGGCGATATGCCGGCCGCCATGCGCTACACCGAGTGCCGGATGGCGCCCCCGGCGCTGGCGCTGCTGGCCGACCTGGACAAGGACACGGTCGACTTCCAGGACAATTATGACGGCAAGGAACAGGAACCGACGGTCCTGCCGTCGCGGATCCCCAACCTGCTGGTCAATGGCGCGGGCGGCATCGCCGTCGGCATGGCGACCAACATCCCGCCGCACAATCTGGGCGAAATCATCGACGCCTGCCTGGCCATGATCGACGACCCCGAGGTCAGCGCCGAGACCCTGCTGGACATCGTGCCCGGTCCCGACTTCCCGACCGGCGGCGAGATCATCGGCCGCAGCGGTCCGCGCCAGGCCCTGCTGACCGGCCGCGGCTCGGTGATCATGCGCGGCATCGCCTCGGTGGAAGAGATCCGCCAGGGCCGAGAAGCCATCATCATCACCGCGATCCCGTATCAGGTGAACAAGGCCAATCTGGTCGAGTACATAGCCGAGCTGGTCCGCGACAAGCGGATCGAGGGCGTCAGCGACATCCGCGACGAATCCAACCGCGACGGCATGCGCATCGTGGTCGAGCTGAAGCGCGACGCCTCGGGCGACGTGATCCTCAACCAGCTGTACCGCTTCACGGCGCTGCAAAGCTCGTTCGGCGTCAATATGCTGGCGCTGAACCGCAAGCGCCCCGAGCAGATGGGCCTGTACCAGCTGGTCGATATCTTCGTGAAATTCCGCGAAGAAGTGGTTGTCCGGCGCACAAAGTTCGAGCTGGGCAAGGCGCGCGATCGTGGCCACGTGCTGGTCGGTCTGACCATCGCTGTGGCCAATATCGACGAGTTCATCCACATCATCCGCTCGTCCAAGGATCCGGCCGAGGCGCGCGAGCGCTTGGTGGCCAAGGCCTGGCCGGCCGGCGACATGCTGCCCCTGGTCGAGCTGATCGCCGACCCGCGCAGCCTGCACGAAGAGGGCGGCCTGATCCGTCTTACCGACGAGCAGGCCCGCGCCATCCTGGCCTTGACCCTGTCGCGTCTGACCGGCCTTGGCCGCGAGGAAATCGGCAACGAGGCGCAGGCCCTGGCCGATGCCATCCGCGGCTTCCTGGACCTGCTGTCTGACCGCGCCAACATCATGGCCGTGGTCCGCGAGGAACTGGTCGAGGTGCGCGAGAAATTCGCCGTGCCGCGCCGCTGCCAGATCGTCGACGGCGACGCCGACGTTGAAGACGAAGACCTGATCGTCCGCGAGGAAATGGTCATTACCGTGACCATGGGCGGCTATGTGAAGCGCACGCCGCTGGCCAATTACCGCACCCAGCACCGGGGCGGCAAAGGCAAGTCGGGCATGGCCACCAAGACCGAAGATGCGGTCACCCGCGTGTTCTCGGCCTCGACCCACGCGCCGCTGCTGTTCTTCACCTCGGGCGGCAAGGTCTACAAGCTGAAGGTCTGGAGGCTGCCCCTGGGCGCCGCCAATTCGCGCGGCAAGGCGTTCGTCAACCTGCTGCCGATCGAGCCGGGCGAGACCATCACCTCGATCCTGACCCTGCCCGAGGACGAAAGCACCTGGGACCGTCTGGACGTGATGTTCGCCACCCGCTCGGGCAGCGTGCGTCGCAACAAGCTGTCGGATTTCGTCGACGTGCGCCGCAACGGCAAGATCGCCATGAAGCTCGATGACGGCGACGGCATCATCGGCGTCGGCGTCTGCGGGACCGAGAACGACATCCTGCTGACCACGGCCGTCGGCCGCTGCATCCGCTTCTCGGCCGATGAGGTCCGCGTCTTCGCCAGCCGCGATTCGACCGGTGTGCGCGGCGTGAAGCTGGCCGAGGGCGACAGAGTCATCAACATGGCCATCCTGCGCGGCGTCGACGCCACGCCGGCCGAGCGCGCCGCCTATCTGAAACATGCCCGCGCCATGCTGCGCGCCGTGGGCGAGGAGGGCGACGACGCCCCGGCACCCGAGGAGGCCGACGAAGAGGTTGGCGAGGCCAGCCTGACGCCGGAACGCATTGCCCAGCTGGGCGCGGCTGAGGAGTTCATCCTCACCGTCTCGTCCGAGGGCTTCGGCAAGCGCACCAGCGCCTATGACTATCGCCGCACGGGCCGGGGCGGGCAGGGGCTTACGGCCCAGGATCTCTCCAAGCGCGGCGGGCGTCTTGCGGCCTCGTTCCCGGTCGAGGACAGCGATGAAATCCTGCTGGTGACAGACGCCGGACAGTTGATACGGTGCCCCGTCTCGCAAATTCGTGTTGCAGCGCGGAATACTCAGGGCGTAACCGTTTTCCGCACCGCGAAGGACGAGCATGTCGTTAGCGTGGAGCGGCTGGCCGACGCCGGTGGCGGTGATGACGATCAAGGCGAAGCAAGCGGGGCGGACGAGACCCCGTAAGACGCCGGTTAGAGCAGGGGGTTGCATTGAGGGTTGGGCTTTATCCCGGAACGTTTGATCCGGTCACGAACGGCCATCTCGACATCATTGGTCGGGCCGTGAAACTGGTCGACAAGCTGGTGATCGGCGTAGCGGTCAATATCGGCAAGGGGCCGCTGTTCTCGCTCGAAGAGCGGGTCGCAATCCTCGAGCGGGAAACCGCGCACCTCAACACGCTTGCGGTGATCGAGGTCCGGCCCTTCGACAGTCTGCTAATGCACTTCGCGCGCGAGGTCGGGGCTCAGATGATCGTGCGCGGCCTGCGGGCCGTGGCCGACTTCGAGTACGAATTCCAGATGACCGCCATGAACCAGCAACTGGATCGCGAGATCGAGACGGTGTTCCTGATGGCCGATCCCCGGCACCAGGCCATCGCCTCGCGGCTGGTCAAGGAGATCGCGGCCCAGGGCGGCGACATCTCCAAGTTCGTGCCCGCCGGGGTGGGTGAGCAACTGGTCGCCAAGCTGCGCAAGACCTGATTCAGCGGGTTTGCCGTGAAGCTGTCGAAATCATAGGCTTCAACATGGCGGACTTGTCGCGGGGGCGTCGTCGTTCTACGCCCCGTCTGCCTTTCTGTTCGGGGATTTCCATGAAGCTTGCGTATTCCGTCGCCGCCCTGGCGCTGCTGGCCACGACCGCTGTCGCGCACACGGCGCTGGCTCAGACGCCGACCGCCCACGTTGGCGACTGGCGCACGCCCGATCCCCAGAACGTGCTGGTCATCGAGACCAACAAGGGCCGGATCATCGCCGAGCTCAGCCCGCAGTCCGCCCCGGCGCACGTGGCGCGCATTCGCGAGCTGACCCAGGCCAGCTTCTATGATGGCCTGACCTTCTTCCGCGTCATTGACAGTTTCATGGCCCAGACGGGTGATCCCGACAACACCGGCGCCGGCGGCTCGGACAAGCCCGACATGACGGCCGAGTTCACCTTCCGCCGTGGCGCTGACACGCCCCTGGCTGCGTCGGGCAAGACCGGCAGCAACGAGACCGGCTTCGTCGGCGTCCTGCCTGTGACCAGCCAACCAGCAGCCCTGGCGGTGATGACCGCCGACCGCAAGGTGGCCACCTGGGGCAATTTCTGTCCGGGCGTGCTGGGCATGGCCCGGGCCAACAATCCCGACAGCGCCAACAGCCAGTTCTTCTTCATGCGGCAGTACTATCCGTCGCTGGACAAGACCTACACCGCCTTTGGCCGGGCCCTGTCGGGCCTGGACGTGATCCGCGCGATCAAGGTCGGCGAGCCGGCGCCCGATCCGCAGGACAGGATGGTCAGCGTCCGGCTGCTGGCCGACCTGCCGGCCGACAAGCGCCCCTCGGTTCAGGTCATGGACACCCGCGGCCCCGCCTTCGCCGCCCTGGCCGCCAAGCGTCGGGCCGAGATGGGAGCCAGCTTCAGCAATTGCGACGTCGAAATTCCGGTGCAGATCAAATGAAGCCATCCGCCGCTGTCGTCCTGGGCCTGAGCCTGGCTCTGCTGGCCAGTCCGGCGCTTTCTGCTGCCAGGTCCAAGGGCAAGGCGCGAGGCGTCGCCCCGCCCGTAGCGGCCGACTGGCGGGTCCCGGACCCCGACACCGTGATGGTGATCGACACCAACAAGGGCCGGGTGGTCGTCGAACTGACCCCCGAGGTCGCGCCCGGCCACGTGACGCGGATGCGTGACCTGACCCGGGCCGGCGTCTATGACGGCCGCACCTTCTTTCGGGTCATCGACCGGTTCATGGCCCAGACCGGCGACCCAAAGGACAATGGCGATGGCAATACCGACAAGCCCAACCTGAAGGCCGAGTTCACCTTTCGGCGGACGGCTGCGACGCCCTTCACGCCGGCCGCCGCGCCGTCAGGGCTGCAGGTGGGACTGCTGGGTTCTCTGCCGGTGTTCAGCCAACACTGGAGCTGGCACGAGGTCACCGCTGACGGCAATGTCTCGGCCTGGGGCACCTATTGCCCCGGCGTGGTGGGCATGGCCCGCGACGACGACAACAACTCGGCCAACAGCCAGTTCTTCCTGATGCGCCAGCCCTATCCCTCGCTTGACAAGCGCTACACGGCCTTTGGCCGGGTGATCAGCGGGCTGGAGACCATCCGCGCCATCAAGACCGGCGAGCCGGTGGCCGCGCCGCAGGACCGGATGGAGAAGGTGAGGATGCTGTCGGACATTCCCGAGAAGGAGCGCCCCAAGGTGCGGGTGATCAACACCCAAGGCGCCTGGTTCGCGGGCGAGATTCGCCGCCAGCGCGCGATCAAGGGCGCGGACTTCTCGGTCTGTGATCTGAAAATCCCGGTCGATATCCGCTAGTCTCTCACCCTTTTGGGGCGCGTGGCGGTTCACAGCGGGGGGAAAAGCGCGCTAGAAGCGCCTTCATCTTTTCGCTCCCCCCCCTTCACCCATTTCGTAGACAAGGGATGACCATGTTGGCCGACCTCGAAAACACCCTGATCCTCACGCTGGAAAGCGGCCCGGTCACCATCCAGATGCGCCCCGACCTGGCCCCCGGCCACGTCGACCGCATCAAGGAACTGGTCCGCGAGGGCTTTTATGACGGCGTGGTCTTCCACCGCGTGATCCCGGGCTTCATGGCCCAGGGCGGCGATCCGTCGGGCACTGGCCGCGGCGGCAGCGACAAGCCCGACATCAAGGCCGAGTTCTCCAAGGAAACCCACGTGCGCGGCGTCTGCTCGATGGCCCGCACGCCCGATCCCAACTCGGCCAACAGCCAGTTCTTCATCTGCCTGGACGACGCGACCTTCCTTGACGGCCAGTACACCGTCTGGGGCCAGGTGGCCGAGGGCATGGACCATGTCGACGCCCTGCCCAAGGGCGAGCCCCCGCGCGAGCCGGGCAAGATCCTGAGCGCCAAGATCGCCGCCGACGCCTGATCGGGCCTCTGTTGGTTATAAAGACGGCCCCGGAGCGATCCGGGGCCGTTTTTTGTTTGTAGTCGGCCGCGTTCGAAACGACGCTGGCGCTAAAGCCCGCTCATGAGCCGTTGCGGGTGTTTAGGCGTTGTGCCGAGAATAGCTCGATCTGGCGCAAGTTCGCCGTATGCCACGACTCCAGCCCGCGCAGCTTGCGCGTTTACGGCTAAGCTCGACTTGTGTCGAAGAGAACAAGCCTGAATAGATGTCTTAACAGGGGGACTTCATGCGCGGCGAGGTAATGACGGCTATTCGAATTGCCATGGCGACTCGCATTGCATGGCCGGTCGCATCGATTCTGGCTTTTGGGCTTTTGGCGGGCGTTGGCAACGCGCAAACCCTGGAGGAGACCTATGCCAAGATGTGCACGGCCGCCAACAAGGGCAGCGAGTCCTGTCAGGTCCTGCGCAAGGCGCTGAAAGACAAGCTTGCGGCAGACGATGAGCCTGTCGCAGTGGTCAAGACAAAACCAAAATCCGTTCCGGCCAGGTCGGTCGCCGCAACTGCGGCGAGCTGGGGCTTTTGGGCGGCCTTGCCAGGCAGCGGCGGGTTCTACGCCCCGGGCTCGCTCAGCACCTATCGTTGGGTGGAGAAGAATCGGATCCTGGAATCTCGTGATGAGATCAGCGGTCTCGTCAGCACGATAACCCTTCGCGACGACGGTGCCTTCGACTGGGGGAATGCGGCCGCGACATCACGGCTGGTCAATGCCGGCGACGGGACGTTTTTGGTCACCGATCCGGCGGGGGCCTATCGCACGCGCATATCGCTGGTCGAAGGCGGGCTACAGTGGGCCAGCGAAACGCCAAAGGACGGCGGCTGGGTCCAAGTCGGCGCGGTGACGTCAAAACGCATTTCCCCCCAGGAGGTGGAGGACGCCCGCGCCACGCTTCGCCAAGCGGCCCAGCCCGAGAACATGCGCCAAAACTGGGGTGTCTACGCGAACTTCGTTGGGCGCACCTACGTCAACAAAAGTTGGAAGCTCCGCAATCTTTGGGCCTACGAGTGGGTGGTGCCCGGCTTGTCCATGAGCAAGCGCTATGCCGCCCTGATGGACAACACGATCCAGGCCGCGCCGACCGCGAATGTGCCTTCTATCGTTTTTGATCCTGTAACGAAGAAGCTCAGCAGCGGAGTGGCGACGGTGCAGCCTGATGGCACCTTGCTGCTGGCAATGGGAAATATGCGAACGATGACCCGGCTTAAGGGCTCGGGCTATGAGGAAGTCACCGAGGAGCTGAAGAACGGAACGTGGAAACACTTCGTCACGGCGCGCTATGAGCCAGCGGGCTCGTCCGACATCAGCGCGACGATTGCCAGTCTCACCGCGCCCGCAGCGCGAGGCGGCGGCGGAGGCAAGTTGGCGGCCCTGGCCGGCGCGATCGGCGGCGCCGCGGCCGGCGCTGCCGCCGGCGGCGACGCCCAGGTTATCCTCGGCGGAGCGGCCAAGGGCGCGGCGATGTTCTCGTCCAACGGCGGGGCGGCGAGCGCTCTCAACTCGGTGGGAGACAGCCTCATTAGCGGAAATGCGGCCGGATCGTTTGCCGGAGGCTCGTCAGGGTCGTCTTCGGGAGGCAGCTATCCCACACGACCCAACGCCCTGGCGGGTTCGTCCGCCTGCGCGATGATGAACGAAGGTAACTACCGTCAGGTCGGCGTGGAGGGCGGCAAGGACGTTCAACTCAAGACGATGTGCGCGCAGGCCTACGAGTATTACACAATGTACAAGCGTGCGATCACGCAAGGTTACGCCGAGGCCGACGCCAACAGAACCTATTCCGCACACGAGCAGGCCGCCAGAAATGCGGTCAGCTTCTACGGCAATAATAGCGCGCCATAGGAGTTGGCTTCATGCGCTGGCTGGCGATTGTAATCATGGCGCTTGGAACCCTTTGGGCAGCCGCGGCGGCTGCCCAGCCGCCGCGGTATTTCTACTGCTACGCGCAGGACCCGCAGACCCGCATCGTCTATGTTTCGGACGCTCATGACGTCGGGCCGGTGTCCGAACGCGCTAGCTATGGCTCGGACTTCTCTCGCTTCCTGAGCGCCAAGGGCAAGATCCCCTCCGGCGCCCCGGCCTATTGCACCATGCAGCCGACAAAAGCCGACATCGATCGCGGTATTGCCGACCTGGCCCAGTACTGCAGCGGGTGCTCCGGGTCCTCCGGATTCGAGGATATCGTCTGGCCTCGAGGCGGAAAGACCGTGGCCAATCTTCTGGTCGGTCGCCTTGCCTCAAGCGTGCCAAACAGGGCACCGCCGAACGGAGAGCCTTTGCCCGTCGACGAACCGGCCGAGGGCGTGGGCGTCTTCATGCTGGGCCGACTGGATCAGACTGACGTCGTCTTCACGGCCAACGAGGAAAATGGCCAGATGCTGACGCGCTACAAGGCCGACCTGCGCGGCGGCAAATGGACCACGATCCTCAGCAATGATCGCTGCCCCGGATGGCTTGCCATCGCCTATGCAAGCACCGTGACAGAGCGGGCATATTTCGTCAGTCGGGGGGCGGCAGACGAAGGCGCGGCCAGCCGAGCGGCATTGGCCAAGGCCGAGGACTATGCAGCCCGAAAGGGCTCCGATTGGAACAGTGGCGTTCTGTATGCCTTCAGCAACGAGTATCGCGCCCCAGGGCTCGATTTCGCCAGGGGCCCCATCGAAGCCGCCAAGGGAAAAGTCGGTCAGTTGGTGACGCGCTATTGCAATGACGCGGGCGCGCCAGTTGGCGGCGCCCGTGGCTAAGGGTGGGCGCTCCCCAAGTCTGCTTCTGACGCTGTTCGGCTATTTCGAGCGAGAATTGGGAACGGCCGCACCCCACCCCGAACAGGCAATCACAACGGCCGCGGTCGGTGCCGGTGGCGGGGATTTCCATTGGGCGTGTCGCTCTCATCCAAGGGCGAGACGCCGAACGCCTAGTCCCGCCGCAGCTTGACGACGATCGGCCGGTGATCTGAACCCAAAGCAGGTCCGCGCACCACGCTGACGGTCCTCCAGGCCTTGCCGGCATAGACGTGATCGATCGGCAGGAACGGTGCGGGCGCATTGGCCAGCCGCGAGAAGCGACCTGAGGGCCAGGAGGGCAGGGCGCGTGTGCGGCGCTCAAGGCCAAGAGCCTTGTCCTGGCGCTTGAGCGTGAACGACCAGGGCGTGGAGTTGAAGTCGCCCGTCAGGATCATGTCGGACTTGTCGAAGCGGGCCACGGCGTCGACCAGCCGCTTGCCCTGCTGCTGCTGGGGACCGGCGGGCATGGGCCAGACATAGTGGATACCGGCGACCGTGAAGTCGCCCTTGGGATCAGCCAGGGTCGCCCAGGCGCCGGCCAGGTCGTGACCCTCCGGATAGAAGCCGTTGCGCGCCAGCATGCGCTTGCGGCTGAAGATCATCGTTCCGCAACGCTTCTTGCCGTCGCAGGTGACGAAGAAGGGGTAATAGGCCTTGAGGCCCTTGACGGCCGGCCCGGACATGCCGCCACCCTCGACGATCACCACGACGTCGGCGTTCTGGTCCAGCAGCCAGCGCAGGGCCCGTTCGGGCGTTTCGTTCTCGTGCCAGACATTGAACTGGATGACCTTCAGATCGTCGGGCCGTGACGCCAGCCGCTTGGCACCGGCGGCGGACAAGAGTTCGGGCCCCATCAGGATCGCGCAGGCGAAAATCGCGGTGCCGCCCAGGCCAACAATCACCGAGCGTTCGCCATGACGCGCGAAGATCCAGCCCAGAATGATCGCGCCCACACCCATGGCCAGCCACAGTGGCGTCAGGTGGGTGAAGGCGTCCAGACGATCGCTAAACACGCCGCCCAGGCAGGCGACGGCGAAACCCGCGCCGACCACGCCCAGCATCAGGCCGGTGCCGCGGAAGAAAAGGCTCAGGAGTCGAAGCAGAAGATCCATGGCCAGCCCTTAACACGGACGCGCACGACCGCGATGACTTCAGTCACCGGCAAAGTAGAGGAAGCTGATATTGCGCATCGGCTCGGCGCCGATCCGCAGGCCGCCGGTCAGGACGCTCTGCGGCGGCCCTGGCGGGCCCGCTGCCCTGGCGGCCTTTAGGGCGGCGAGATCGAACACGCCGGAGAACACTACCTGGCCGACGCGGGGATCCTGGCCGCGAAACACCACCTCCTGGCCGTCGACCCGATAGCTGTTGGGCATCAGGCGGAAGCTGACCGTGTGATAGGTCTGACCCAGCTCGTTTTCGGCTGTCGGGCTGGTGACATCCTCGAACTCCAGGAAGAACGGCGCAAAATTGCTGGGGCGCTTGCCGTCCTCCCAGGACGCAAAGTCGCTGGGCGAGCCCATGTTGACGGACTTCAGCTTCCAGTTCCCGACCTGAACGGGCGTCTGCGTGAAGTAATAGCCGAAGACGTCGAGCGCGGCGTCGCGCTGGAAATTGGCCGCCGCTGGATCGGCCGTGGGCGTAACGGGCGGTGTGGCGGGCGCCGTCGCGGCGGGCGCGCCTTTGGGCGCAGCGGGCCTGTTGTCACAGGCGACGAGCAGAACCGGCAGCAGCGCGGCGCAGGCCAGCAGGCGTTTCATGGCGATCTTCCCCCCCGAACTATGGCTATTGGGGAGATTGGCGCCGCTGCTCCCGGCTTGTCCATGGTGCTCGCGCGGCGGCGAGTATCTTGACCTGCGGGCCTCGCCGTGTCCTTGAAGCCGCCCCATGCGCCTTTCCGACTTCGATTTCGTCCTGCCCGAGGACAACATTGCCCTGCGCCCAGCCGAGCCGCGCGATTCCGCGCGTCTGCTGGTGGTGCGGCCGGGCGTGGATGTGTCCGACCAGGTCGTGCGCGACCTGCCTGATTTCCTGCGCCCCGGCGATGCCCTGGTGTTCAACGACACGCGGGTGATCCCGGCGCGGCTGGCGGGTTTGCGCGACGCGCGCACCACCGGTGGCGGCGACGGCGCGCCGGTGCCGGTTGAGGCCACCCTGCACCAGCGCGTCGCGCCGGATCGCTGGAAAGCCTTCATGCGTCCGGGCAAGCGCCTGAAGGTCGGCGACCGCGTGGCGTTCGGCTCGGACGAGCATCGCCTGGACGCCACCGTGCTGGAAAAGCACGAGGGCGGCGAGGTGCTGCTGGCCTTTGATCAGGCTGGGCCGGACCTCGATATCGGCATCGCCCGCCACGGCGAGATGCCGCTGCCGCCCTATATCGCCGCCAAGCGCGCCGAGGACGACCGCGACCGCGCCGACTATCAGACCGTCTATGCTCGCGAGGACGGCTCGGTGGCCGCGCCGACCGCCGGCCTGCACTTCACCCCCGATCTGCTGGAGAGACTGAAGGCGAGGGGCGTATCGCTGCACTTCGTGACCTTGCATGTCGGGGCCGGCACCTTCCTGCCGGTGAAGACCGACGTGGTGTCCGAGCACAGGATGCACGCCGAATATGGCCAGGTGACCCCCGAGATCGCCGACGCCCTCAACGCCGTGCGCGCCGTCGGCGGACGCATCATCTGCGTCGGCACCACATCCTTGCGGCTGCTGGAAAGCGCCGCCGGCGAGGATCGCGTCATCCGGCCCTTCGCAGACGAGACCGCCATCTTCATTACCCCCGGCTACCGCTTCCGCGCCGCCGACGGACTGATGACCAACTTCCACCTGCCCAAGTCGACCCTGTTCATGCTGGTCAGCGCCTTTGCCGGCCAGACGACCATGCGCGAGGCCTATGAGCGGGCGATCGCCACGGGTTATCGCTTCTATTCCTACGGCGACAGCTCGCTGCTGTTCCCCGCCGAGCCTGACGAGACCTGAGCATGGCGTTCCCCTTCGAGATCTCCGCGACCGACGGCAAGGCGCGCACCGGGGTGCTCAAGACCCCGCGCGGCGACATCCACACCCCGGCCTTCATGCCCGTGGGTACAGCGGGTACGGTGAAGGCCCTGACCGTCGATCAGGTCAAGGACACGGGCGCCGACATCATCCTGGGCAACACCTATCACCTGATGCTGCGGCCGACCGCCGAACGGGTGAAGCGCCTGGGCGGGCTGCACAAGTTCATGCGTTGGGACAAGCCGATCCTGACCGACAGCGGCGGCTTTCAGGTGATGAGCCTGTCGGGGATCAGCAAGGTCACCGAAGAGGCCGTCACCTTCGCCAGCCATATCGACGGCTCCAAGCACGTCCTCTCGCCCGAGCGGTCGATGGAGATCCAGGCCGACCTGCTGGGCAGCGACATCGTCATGCAGCTGGACGAATGCGTGGCCTGGCCGGCCGAGGAGAAGCGGGCCCGCGAGGGCATGGAGCTGTCGGCTCGCTGGGGCATCCGCTCCAAGGCGGCGTTCGGCACGCGCGACAGCCAGGTGCTGTTCGGCATCCAGCAGGGCTCGACCTTCGAAAACCTGCGCCGCGAGTCGTCGCAGCGCCTGCAGGACATCGGCTTCGACGGCTATGCCATCGGCGGCCTGGCGGTGGGCGAGGGACATGCGGCCATGTGCGAGGTTCTGGACTATGCGCCCGACATGCTGCCGGCCGACAAGCCCCGCTACCTGATGGGCGTCGGCAAGCCGATCGATCTGGTCGAGGCCGTCGCGCGCGGTGTCGACATGTTCGATTGCGTCCTGCCCACCCGCTCGGGCCGCCACGGCCAGGCCTGGACCTGGAACGGCGCGATCAACATCAAGAACGCAAAATTTGCTGACGATGACACGCCGCTGGACGCCAGCAGCGATTGCTCGGCCAGCCGCGACTATTCGAAGGCCTATCTGCGTCACCTGTTCAAGGCCGAGGAGATCCTGGGCCAGGTGCTGCTGTCGTGGCACAACATCGCCTTTTACCAGGCCCTGACGGCGGCCATGCGCGAGGCGATCGCTCAGGGTCGGTTCGAGGCCTTCCGCCGCGATTTCGCGGCGCGGCAGATCTCTAGTTCTTGATCGGAAAGCGCGGCTTGAGGCCTGAGCCAGGCGCGACAGGCGGCGGCATGCCGGGATCGACCACGGGGATGGGCGCGGGCGGCTTGTGCTGCGGCGTGGCCGGCGGATTGCAACCCCGCGCCTCGCCTAGACCCTTCAGATAGGCGCGGCGCACATTGCCCGAGGTAATGGCGCCCTGCACCAGCCGGTCGTGACGCTCGGCGCCGCTGAGCTTGCGCACCCAGCCACGCATCGGGATCATGTCCTGCGCGGCGCTGGCCACCGCGCCCAAGGCGGCGCTGCCGGCTGCCCTGCGGCCGCGATCCATCAGGTCTTCGTTTTCTTCCGGGGGATGGGCGTCGAGGTCATCGCCAAGGGCCACATCAAGCGGCGAGACCAGGCTGATCAAGATGGCGCAATTGACACGCTGCGGCCGGGCGTAGGGATCGTTCATGGCCTCGATCAGGATGGGCGGGATCTTGGTGCGGACAATATTGACGTCACGCAACGGCGCGCTGACGGCGCCGGTAATGCCGTCCCGGTTGGCGTCCGATGTGGTCTGGATTTTCGAATCAGCAGGCGGCGTCGGCGAGGGTTGCTGCCGGGAGAACGCCGGCGCCCCGGCCATCGCGAGCGGAAATATCAGGGCGATGAGCAGGAATTGACGCATGGACCGACCTTATCGCGGCAAAAGCGGCGGCGTCATGTGAAACAACCGGCGAAACCCCGCTTGCGGCTGCGGCGCCCCCCGACTATGTTCCGCGCCGCTTCTACCGGCGTCGCCGCGTCGTGAGCGGGCCGGTAGCTCAGTGGTAGAGCATTCGACTTTTAATCGAATGGTCGTGGGTTCGAACCCCACCCGGCCTACCAAATTTCCCTTTAAAATCAAAGGGTTGTTTGGTTTCTTAGCTTTCCAGCCGTCCAACATTGGTTGGACGGTCGTCCAACCCGCTGTTTTCTAACCGTCCAACATTGTTGGAGGGACATCCGACCCGACTTTGGGTGCGCCAGTGGGGTTGAATCATTTCCACGCACTTCATCAAAGAGTGGCGGAAAGATCGAGGGCTGACCCAGGTCCAAGTCGCTTCTGAGATGGGCATTGCGCGCGCCTACTACTGCGAAGTTGAGAATGGCGTGAAGCGCTATCATCAAGACTTTTTGGAGTCGGCTGCGCATGTTTTGGGGTGCGCTCCGGCGGATCTGATCGGTCGCCCTCCGTCTCTTAGTGAGGGGACATCCGTCGCGATTCCCGATCTTCCTGAAGCTGAGTGCCGTAGGATTTTGGCGGCCGTGAAGGCCCTTGTTGAAAAAGCCTAATGCCCAAATCAAGGGTTAAAGCCCTTCCAGCGCACTTCATCAAAGAGTGGCGGAAATTCAGGGGCCTGTCGCACGGCCAGCTGCTCCAACCGCGCCATACGGCGTAGCCAATGCTGAGACTCTCGTCCGCGCTGGATGAAAGATCATAGGCAGGTCAGTAACGTTCAATCGCTCAAACTGATCCGTCCAACACGACTGCTAAGTGTTTGATCTTGTTGGTACGAATAGAGCAGGAATTGTTGGACGATCCTCAATAAAATCAATAGCCGACGTGCGGCTTTTAATCGAATGGTCGTGGGTTCGAACCCCACCCGGCCTACCATTTAACGATCCGGGTGCCGTCTGGCGCGCGTGGACTGAGCCAGCAAAAGCCCAACCCAAACGCTGCTGTTGCGGTCGCGTTCCGGGGCGCTCCGAAATGACCCTGACCGCTAGCCGTGGCGGGTTGGGAGCGCTATTCCTGCCAGCATGTCCAAAGACAAGGAGCGCCTGCTGTTCGACCGCGCCTGGCGCCTGTTGGCAAGCGGCCAGTATGTCGAGGGGTTCGGGCTGTGGGAAAAGGTGCGCTTCAGCCGTGGATCCAGTCCCACCGCAAAGCCAAAGCTCTCCTTTCCGGAATGGACGGGCGAGCCTGTTTCATCATTGCTGGTGCTCCCTGAACAGGGACTTGGCGATCAGATCCAGTTCGTCCGCTTCGTGCCCGAGCTGGTGGGACGTGGGATCGCCGTGACGCTTTACGCGCATCCAGCGCTTGTTCCTCTTCTCGGAGGGCTTGGGGCGACTGTCAGGCCGGTGGCTGGCAAGGCGGGGGTGGCGAGGCACGATGCGTGGATCATGCTCGGCTCCCTGCCGCACCGCCTGGGCCTGACTTTGGAGGCGATTTCTGGCGAGCCCTATCTGGCGCCGCCGCCTGGACGCCTCGAAGCCTGGCCGAAGTCGCTGCGATACGGCGTCGTGTGGCGGGGCAATCCGGCGCATGCCAATGACCGGCACCGATCAATGTCGGCGGCCGACGCCGAACGCCTCCTGAGCCTGCCCGGCGCGGTGAGCCTGCATCCAGAAGACACCAAGGCTCGGGACATGGCCGACTCCGCCGCGATCATCGAGAAGCTGGAGGCGGTGATCACCGTCGACACCTCGGTGGCCCATCTGGCCGGAGCGATGGGGAAGCGCACGCTGCTCATGCTCCCCGCCCGGCTGCCGGACTGGCGGTGGCTGCAGGACCGAACCGACAGCCCCTGGTATTCCAGCATCGAGATCCTTCGCCAGTCTCGTCCAGGTGATTGGGGAGGGGTCATCGAAAATGCGATAGGATCGCTGTAGCCCAGCCTGACCGCCGGCCGGGCGCGGGTGAGTTTTTCTGGGAGCTTGTGCGCGGAATTCTCAATTGACCCCACCAGCTTGGTGGGGATTTAAGCTGCTTAGCTTGATGTGGCGGACCCAGCGGGGTTTCGACGCGTTTCACACCGGACTTCGCCGGAACAGGACGACGATCAGACGATGACCGCCGAGACCGCCGCCGCGATCCGCCCAAGACTTCCGGGGCGCGCCCCTGTCGCCCGAAGGCCGCTGTTTCGACGTCGCTCGGCCATCCCGGGCTTCACCCTGACCCTGGGTGTGACGCTGACGGTCCTGTCGCTGATCGTCCTGATCCCGTTGTCGGCCGTGGCGCTGAAAGCCGCCGAGTTGTCGCCCGCCCAGTTCGTCGCTGCGGCCTTCTCCGAGCGGGCCCTTGCGGCCTATCGCCTGACCTTTGGCGCTGCCTTCGTCGCCGCCGCCGTCAATGGCGTGTTCGGCGTGCTGACCGCCTGGGCGCTGGTGCGCTACGAGTTTCCGGGAAAGGCCCTGGTCAACGCCCTGGTCGACCTGCCGTTCGCCCTGCCCACGGCTGTGGCCGGCATCGCCCTGGCCACGCTCTATTCGCCCAACGGCTGGATCGGGGCCTATCTGACGCCCCTGGGCATCAAGGCGGCCTACAACCCGATCGGCGTGACCATCGCCCTGATCTTCATCGGCCTGCCGTTTGTGGTCCGCACCATCGAGCCGGTGATGCGCGACCTGTCCGACGACGTGGAGGAGGCCGCCGCCAGCCTCGGCGCGGGGCGGATCGCCACCATCCTGCGCATCATCCTGCCGGCCCTGGGTCCGTCCTGGTTGACCGGCTTCGCCCTGGCCTTCGCCCGAGGGATCGGCGAGTACGGCTCGGTGATCTTCATCGCCGGCAACATGCCCTACCAGTCCGAGATCGCCCCGCTGCTGATCATCATCCAACTGGAGCAGTTCGAGTATGCCAACGCGGCGGCCATCGCCCTGGTGATGCTGGGCGTGTCGTTCCTGATGCTGCTGGCCATCAACGCCGTGCAGGCCTGGGCGAGAAGGTTCTCCTGATGGCCGCTCCGCGTCTCTCCACCGAAGATCCCGCCTGGGCCAAGGCCCTGATCATCACTCTGGTCCTGGCGTTCCTCGGGCTGGTGCTGGTTCTGCCGCTGGCCGCCGTGTTCGCTGAGGCCCTGCGCAAGGGCCTACAGCCGGCGCTGGACGCCGTCTCCAATCCCGACGCCATCGCCGCCGTCAAGCTGACCCTGCTGACCGCCGCGATCACTGTGCCGTTCAATATGGTGTTTGGCCTTTGCGCCGCCTGGGCCGTGGCCAAGCACGAGTTTCCGGGCAAGAGCCTGCTGATCACCCTGATCGACCTGCCGTTCTCGGTCTCGCCGGTCGTCGCGGGCCTGATCTATGTGCTGGTCTTTGGCCTGCAGGGCTGGTTTGGCGACCATCTGGTCGACAACGACATCAAGATCATCTTTGCCGTGCCGGGCATCGTGCTGGCGACGATCTTCGTAACCTTCCCCTTCATCGCCCGCGAGCTGATCCCGCTGATGCAGGAGCAGGGCACCAGTGAAGAGGAGGCGGCCGTCTCGATGGGCGCCTCGGGCCTCTACACCTTCTGGCGGGTGACCGCGCCGAACGTGCGCTGGGGTCTGCTGTACGGCGTGTTGCTGTGCAACGCCCGCGCCATGGGTGAGTTCGGGGCCGTATCGGTGGTCAGCGGCCACATCCGGGGCCTGACCAACACCATGCCGTTGCACGTCGAGATCCTCTATAACGAGTACGATTTCGTCGGGGCCTTCGCCGTGGCCGCCCTGCTTTGCCTGCTGGCGATCGTGACCCTCGTCCTCAAGACCGCGCTTGAAGTCGCCCAGCCCGGCTCGCGCCGGCGCAGCGGCCACTGATCGGAACGCCAGACCTCATGACCATCTCCATCCGTTCCGTTGAAAAGAAGTTCGGTCGCTACCCGGCGCTGGACAAGGTAGGGCTCGAGATCGCCGACGGCGAGTTGCTGGCTCTGCTGGGCCCTTCGGGCTCGGGCAAGACCACGCTTCTGCGGGTGATCGCCGGCCTGGAGTTCCCCGACGCCGGCCAGGTACTGTTCCACGACCAGGACGTCACCTTCGCCTCGGCCGCCGCCCGCCGGGTGGGCTTCGTGTTCCAGCAATATGCGCTGTTCAAGCACATGACCGTGGCCAAGAATATCGCGTTCGGCCTCGACGTCCGCAAGGGCAAGGACAAGCCGTCCAGGGCCGAGATCACCAAGCGGGTCGATGCTCTGCTGCGTCTGGTCGAGCTGGACGGCCTGGGCGGTCGCTATCCCTCGCAGCTATCGGGGGGGCAGCGTCAGCGCGTGGCCTTGTCGCGGGCTCTGGCCGTCCAGCCCAGCGTACTGCTGCTGGACGAGCCGTTCGGGGCCCTCGACGCCACGGTCCGCAAGTCGCTGCGCAAGGAACTGCGCCGGGTGCATGACGCCACGGGCGTCACCACCATCTTCGTCACCCACGACCAGGAAGAGGCCCTCGACCTGGCCGACCGGGTGGCCATTCTGAACCACGGCGTCATCGAGCAGGTCGGCACGCCGGCCCAGGTGCATGACGAACCGGTTTCGCCGTTCGTCTGCGGCTTCGTCGGCGAGGCCAACCGGTTCGAGGGCGAAATCTCGAAGGGGCGTTTCAGCGCGGGGTCAATCTTCCTGCCAGCGTCAGGCCTGGCGGACGGCAAGGCTGTCGGCTTCGTGCGGCCCCATGATCTGGTGCTGGACGAGGCGGGCTTCGCCGTCCAGGTCAACCGCGTGCATGTCCAGGGCGCTTTGGCGACAATCGATGGATTGACCAACGACGGTCGCCGGATCGAGGTGACGGTGTCACGCGACCAGGCCGATCAGTTCACCGGCGCGGTGAAGCTGTCGGCCCGCAAGGCTCACGTCTTCCCGGCCTAGGCCGCTATTGCTGTTGTTGCTGCTGCTGCTGCTGCTGGTGGACGTCGTGGCGGAGGGTGGCGGCCTTGTCCGGGCGACGGCGTCCGCCGGCGAAGTTGGGTCGCGCCATGCGCAGGAACTCCGGCTCGGCCACGGCCGCGCGGGCCCGACGCACCGAGACCCCGACCGCCAGTTCGCTGTCTGCGTCGCCCTTGTACACACCGCGCGACGGCGTGACGTCGGCATAGTCGCGGCCCACGGCCACGGCCACATGCCGCTCGCCGGTCATCATGTTGTTGGTCGGGTCAAAGCCCACCCAGCGCAGGCTGGGCAGGAACACCTCGACCCAGGCGTGGGTGGCGTCCGGATCGGAGCGGTCACCCGCGTCGCGGTCGGTGAACAGATAGCCCGAGACGTAGCGCGCCGGCACGTTCCAGGAGCGGCAGACGGCCAGCATGATGTGGGCAAAGTCCTGGCAGACCCCGCGCCCGGCGCTCAGGGCCAAGTCGATGGGACTGTCGGCGTCGGTGACGCCGGGCTGATATTCAAAGGCCTGATAGATCGTCTCCGACAGCCTCCGCATCGCTGTCAGCGGATCCTTGCGGCGCAGGTCGTCCAGATTGTGCTCGTTGACGAAGGCGTTCAGCGCCTCGGTGGTCTCGACGAAGCCGTGCATCCGCAGGAAGTCGAAACACTCGCCTCGCACGAACTCGCTGCGAAGCCGGTCCCATTCACCCATGTCCAGGGCGTCAGGGCGCTCCCCCGGCGACTCGGTCTCGACCGCCGAGCGGGCGATGATGGTCAGCTTGTCGTGCGGTTGGGGCACATCGAAGTGATAGACGGCATTGCCGAAGCTGTCGGCATACGAAAACACCTGGGCCGCCGGATTGATCTCCAGCTCGAAACTGATCAGCCGCTGGCGAGCGGTCTTCTGGGGCTGCATCCACAGCTCCATCAGGCTTTCCCGGACCGGGCGCTCGTAGTGGTACTGGGTGACGTGGCGGATTTCGAGCAACACGGGATGATGTCCTTACTGAGTTGCGTGACGGGCGCCGAAACCGCTGACACTTTCGGCTGTCACGCTCGCGGTCCTAGGCCGGAAGACGCATTTCGAGCGGATAGGCCACGAAGGTCTCGTAGATCGCTTCGTGGATGCGTGCGCACTCGTTGACGACGGTGGTGAGCAAGGCACCGGCCCCCTGGTTTTCCAGTTCATTGATGTCGGCGAATTGCAGGCGGGCTTTCAGGCGCCCGGCGATGCGTTCAGGCCCAGCGCCTTCGCCGCCGGCCCGGCGGGCCAGGACGCTCAGATTGGCTTCGATCTGGGAGGTGGCGAAGCGGATCGAGCGTGGGAAGTCCTCGTCGAAGACCAGGAACTCCAGGATGTGCCGGGGTTCGATCTCGGCCGTATAGACCCGCAGATAAGGCTCAAGCGCGCAGGCCATGCGCAGCAGGCTGACCAGGGCGATATGGTCGTTGATCTGTCTACCCGGCGTTTCGGCGAAGCACACCTCCAGCAGGCGCGAAACCAGCTGGGCGCGCTCCAGATACATGCCCAGCATCATGAAGCGCCAGCTCTCGCCGTGGCTCATGGTGGTGTCTGCCGCACCCTTGAACAGGTGCAGGTCAGCGATCACGTCGTGCAGGAAAGTGGTCGAGGCGTCGGCGAAATTGCGCTTGGCGTTGACGTCGGTGACCTTCAGATACAGCAGGTTCAGCCGCTCCCAGGTCTCGGTGGTGATCTGGTCGCGCACCTGGCGGGCGTTCTCGCGGGCGCGGGCCAGGGACGAGACGACCGAATTAGGGTCGGAGCGATCCAGCACCAGGGCCTCTGCAGCCTCGAACGAGCCGACGGCGCTGCTCATTTCCGGCTCACCCACCGCCGACAGGGCGATCCAGACGGCCTGAACGCCGGCGTCCGTCTGGTCGAGCGTGGCGTTGAGCATGACGCTGGACAGCCGCGACAGGTGTTCGGCGCGTTCGATGTACCGGCCCAGCCAGTAGAGGCTGTCGGCAACCCGGGCGAGCATCATGGGCGTGCACCCCCGTTGCCGGCGCCATTTCCGTTGGTGTGATTGTCGTCGGCCAGCACCCAGGTGTCCTTCGATCCTCCGCCCTGGCTGGAATTGACCACCAGCGAGCCGCGTTTCAGAGCCACCCGGGTCAGTGCGCCGGGCGTAACGATGGTCTTCTCGCCCGACAGGATGAAGGGGCGCAGGTCGACGTGGCGTGGTTCGATCCGGCCATCCACCAGGCAGGGCGCGGTCGACAGCTGGATGGTTGGCTGGGCGATGTAGTTCTCGGGATCGGCCTTGATGACGATGGCGAAGTCATCGCGTTCCTGCTGGGTGGCGTGCGGGCCCACCAACATGCCGTAGCCGCCCGACGCGCCGACGGCCTTGACCACAAGCTTGTCCAGATTGGCCAGCACATAGCCCAGCTGCGCCGGCTCGCGACACAGGAAGGTCTCGATATTGGGCAGGATCGCGTCTTCGCCCAGATAATAGCGGATGATCGCGGGCACATAGGCATAGACGGCCTTGTCGTCGGACACCCCGGTGCCCGGCGCGTTGCAGATCAACACATTGCCGGCCCGATAGGCGTTGAACAGGCCTGCAGCCCCGAGCGAGGAGTTTCGCCGGAAGGTCAGCGGGTCGATGAAGTCGTCGTCCACCCGGCGATAGATCACGTCGACCCGGCGGATGCCCGTGGTCGTGCGCATGTAGACCATGTTGTCGTGGACCACGAGATCTCGGCCCTCGACCAGGGGCACGCCCATCAGGCGCGCCAGATAGGCATGCTCGTAATAGGCCGAGTTGTAGACGCCTGGTGTCAGCACCACGACCTGCGGGTTGGGCCGCCACTCGGGGCTCATGCTCTTCAGCGTGGCCAGCAGCAGGTCGGGATAGCGCTCGACCGGCCGCACGCCGGCGGCGCGATAGGTGCCCGGAAAGGTGCGCTTGGCCGCGTCGCGGTTGGCCAGCATGTAGGACACGCCCGAGGGCACCCGCAGATTGTCTTCCAGCACCGCGAACTGCCCGTCCTGGCAGCGGATCAGGTCGCTGCCGCAGACATTGGCGTAGGATTTGTGCGGCACATAGATGTGCTGCATCTCGCGGCGATAGGACGGCGCGCCCAGCACCAGTTCGCGCGGCACCACGCCGTCCATCAGGATCTGCTGGTCGCCATAGATGTCGGCGAGGAACAGGTTCAGGGCCAGCAGGCGCTGGGTCAGCCCGGCTTCGATCTTGGCCCATTCCTGGGCGGGGATGATGCGCGGAAAGAGGTCGGTCGGAATGATCCGTTCGGTGGTGTCCTCACCGCCGCCATAGACCGTGAAGGTGATCCCCTGCAGCAGGAACGACCGCTCCAGGGTCTGCTGGCGCCCTGCCAGCTCGGCCCCGCCCAGGGTCGACATGCGGGCATGCAGGGGGTCGTAGTGCGAGCGCACCTCGCCACCGGGAGCGAACATCTCGTCGTAGGCGACACCGGGCAGGTAGGCCGCCTCCGTCAGGGGAAGGGTCGGTGCATCCAGATCTTGAATTTTCGCAGCCACGCCTTCGTCCACGCTTGTTTTGCCTTGGGCTCCGTCGAGTCAGACGCGCCGCCACCAACCCTAGAACGTCGCGGCGTCTGAAGTCGGCGATTTTCGCCGCCGCCGCGTCAATGCGCACGACTGCCTGTCATTTGGGCGCCTTTTCAGCATCGAGGGAAGCGCTCGCCGTCTTCCGTTCCCTGTATTTCCGGCCGTGACAGCGGCGAGACCGGCGACTACAGGGGAGCGGGGGCGCTCCGCGCGGGGATACACGGCTTGGTGCGTAGACGATTGGCCCTCGGGATCGCGACAGCGGCTTTGCTGGCTGCGGGCGGCGCGTGGGCGGATGAGCCTGCGGCGACGATCACCGGGGTGGAAGACAAGGCGCTGCGCGACGCGATCATGCGCGTGCTCTCGATATCCAAGACCGCGCCCCAAAGCCGCGCCGAGGCCCGCCGCCGCGCCCGTGACGCCGGCGACGACGTGGTCGCGGTGCTCCGCGCCGAGGGCTACTACGCCTATGCCGTCGAGCCCGACATCAGCGAAGACGATCCGCCACGTGGCGTCGTCAAGGTCTTGCCTGGGCCGGTGTTCGTGCTGGCCGATCCGACCATCGTCTGGCGCGGCGCGCCACCCGACGAGGGTGTGAGCCAGAGGGCCGTCGCGGCCATGAGCCTCACACCCGGCGAGCCTGGCCGCGCCGCCGACATTCTGGGTGCCGAGGGCCGGGTGATCGCTCAGGTCCAGCAACTGGGTTATGCCGATGTCGCCGCTGAACCGCGCGAGGTCGTCGTCGACCATGCCGATCATACGGTGCGCCCCACCTTCAATATCGCTGCCGGGGACCTGACCCGCCTTGACGGCGTCGAGCTGATCACCACGGGACGCAGCAACCCGGCCTGGGTCGCCCATCTGACGCCGTGGCAGGGCGGCGACGTCTACGATCCCGAGGATATTGCCGAGCTCGAGCGTCGACTCCGGGACACGGCCGTCTATGATTCGGTATCCGTCTCGATCGCGCCGCGTGACAAGATCCTCCCCGACGGCCGCCGGCCGGTGATCGTGAACCTGATCGATCGGCAGGAACACACGATCGAGCTGGGTGCGGGCTATTCGACCAGTGAAGGTCCGGGCGTCGATGCGCGTCTGATCCGCTACAACCGTCTGCACCGGGCCGACACCACCACTTACACGGCCCGCCTGGCCAAGCTGGAGCAGCGGCTGGAGGGCGAGGTGGCCCTGCCACACTGGCGCAAGCCCCAGCAGACCCTCAAGCTGAACGGCGCCGTGTTCCGCGAAACCACCGACGCCTATGACGAAGCCGGCGCGACGATCAGCGCCGACCTGACCCAGCGCCGCAAGACCACCTCGTATCGCACCTATGGCGTGGCGCTGGACCTTTCGCAGTCCGAGCAGCTGGAATCCACCAGCGCCGGCTCGGTCAAGAAAACCCTCAACCTGGCTACCCTGACCACCCTCGGCGCTATGGCGTGGGATCAGTCGGACAACATCCTGGATCCGACGCGGGGCTGGCGCTTCGAGGCGCGGGCTGAGCCGACCACCAGCTTTGGCGACACAACCCTGGCCTATCTGCGCGCCCAGGTTCAGGGCTCGGCCTATCTGCCGTTCGGAGAGGGGGCCAGCACGGTCTTGGCCGCCCGCGTCAAGGTCGGGGCGATCTTTGGGGCCTTGGTCTCGGAAATCCCTGCCTCGCGGCGAATGTTCTCGGGCGGCGGCGGCTCGGTGCGTGGCTATGCCTATCAGGCCATCGGGCCGCGCCTGGCCGATAACACGCCCCAGGGCGGCGTGTCGTTGGTCGAGACGTCGTTCGAGGTGCGTCATCGCTTCACCCAGCGGTGGGGTGGCGTTGCCTTCATAGACGCCGGCGCCATCGGTCCGGAGCGCAAGCCCGACACCGAGGACTTCCGCTTCGGCGCCGGCGTCGGCGTCCGCTACGACCTGGGCTTTGGCCCGATCCGCGCCGATATCGCCATCCCGCTGGGCAAGCGGTCCGGCGACCCGGCCTTCCAGATCTATCTCAGCATCGGGCAAAGCTTTTGACCGGCGCGCCTGAACATCCCCTCGAAGACGCGGTTGAAGAGGCGGTCGAGACCGTCGTCGAGGTCGCCAAAAAGGTCGGCGGACCCGGCTGGCTGATGATCGTTTCGGTGATCGTGGTGGTCATCGTCGCGGTGTTCTTTGGCGGCCTGCGCTATGCGCCGATCACGCCCCAGGGCCGCATGTTCCTGGAGGCCCGGGCTAGCGGGCTGAAGCTGGGCCGCATCGGTCGGCTGAAGATCGAGGGCCTGTCGGGCGATATCTGGAAGAACTTCGCGGTCCGCCGCCTGACCATTGTCGACGAGAAGGGCGTCTGGCTCGAGGCTCATGACGTCCGGGTGGCCTGGCGACCCGCCGAGCTGTTCGGTCGCCGCTTCCACGCCGAACGCATCGACGCGCGCGATGTCATCCTGCTACGCCGCCCGACCCTGACGCCCAAGGGCAAGTCCGGGGCCGCGCCGGTTTCGGTGGATCTGGACGCCTTCGCCCTGCGGCTGATCACGCGGTCAGAGTTCAGCCGCGAGGCGGGCGACTTCGATGTGGTGGGCGCCTACGAGATGGCGCGAGAGGGCGGCAACAAGGGCCGCATCGGCGTCGCCAGCCGTCTGCACCGCGGCGATCACCTGACCCTGGACTTTGATCTGGGCCGCAACGACACGCTCCGCCTGAGCGCTGACGCGGTGGAGGCCAATGGCGGCGCCATCGCCGGCGCTTTGGGCCTGCCTGTCGACCGCCCCTTCGACCTTAAAGCCAGGGCCGACGGGGCGATGAGCAAGGGCGCGTTCAGCGTCACGGCGAAAACCGGCAAAGACATTCCGCTGGATGCGACGGGATCATGGACGCCGCAGGGCGGTTCGGCGCGGGGGCGGGTCGACCTGGGCGCCTCCAGCCTGACGCGTCGGCTGGAGGCCATGTTCGGCCCCGAGGCGGCGTTCACCGTCGACGGGCGCAAGGCGAACGGCGGCCTCTATGACCTGACCACTCATATTCGCGCCGAGAACCTGGTGCTCGACTCCCGGGGGCTGGCCGATATCGGCAAGAGGCGGACCGGTCCAGACGGCCTGCCGTTCACCGCGCGCATCGGTTCGCTGAAGAAGATCGTATCGATCCCGGAAATGGGGACGGGTCGGGTCGAGGGACGTTTCCGGCTGGAACCCGGCGGCTTTTCGGTTGAGGGCGAGGTCGACGTCTCCGATCTTTCGCTGTTGGGCTACCAGCTGGCGCGGGCCAGGGGCCCGGCCATGGTGCGGTGGTCGAAGGGCGAGCTGACGATCAAGGCGCAGGCTGCGGCGCAGGGCGGCGGCGGACGCGGCGTATTGGCCGTACTGGGCGCCAGCCCCAAGGCGACTTTCGAAGGCGGGCGTCTCAAGGACGGGCGGTTCCTGATCCGCTCTGCGACGGTTACCGGCCCCAATCTGGTGGTTACCGGCGAGGGTGACCGCGGCATCCTGGGCGGGCTGAACTTCAAGGGCGAGGCGCGGGTCGCCAGCCTGGCACCGATCCGCGCCGGGGCGCGCGGCAGGCTGGTCGCAAAATGGTCTGCCGGTAGCACCAACGGCAAGCCATGGGGTTTCACGGTTGACGCCAAAGGGCAGGACTTCGCGGTCGGCCTGGCCGAGATGGACCGGCTGCTGGGCAAGGGCCCACGCCTGAGCGGCAAGGGTGCCTGGAGCGACGGCGTGCTCTCCATTGCCGACGCCAGGCTGGAGGGCGCGGCGGCCGAGGTTCGCACCTCCGGCACGATGCAGCGCGACGGTGGCTTGGGCTTCAAGCTGGACTGGACCGCCACCGGACCCTTCCGGGCCGGCCCGGTCGAGGTGACGGGCAAGGCCAAGGGCGACGGTGCAGTGACCGGAACCCTGTCGGCGCCCAAGGCTGACCTGACGGCCGATTTCGACTCTATCGACCTGCCAAAGCTGCCCCTGACCAGCGCGCATCTGGTGCTGACATTTGCCCGCACGGCCGACGGCGCGGACGGCGTGGCGCGACTGACCGGGCAAAGCAGCTATGGCCCGGCCAGGGCGGGAGCAGCCTTCAGGTTCGCGACCGGCGGGCTTGATCTGAGTGACGTGGACATTGACGCGGGGGGCGCCAAGGCTACCGGCGCTGTCTCTCTGCGCGGTCGTCGTCCGGCTTCGGCGGATCTGGCCGTGGCCATCGGCCCCGGGGCCTTCCTGCCGCAGGGCCGTGTGTCGGGCTCGGCGAAGATCGTCGATGCTCCAAGCGGCGCTCGCGCGACTCTGGACCTGACCGCCGAGGACATCTCAAGCGGCGGCTGGACGGTGCGCTCGGCCCGCCTCAAGGCCGATGGACCCATGGCCAACCTGCCCTTGACCCTCGACGCACAGGGCCTGGCGCCCGGCGGCCGGTGGCGCGTGGCGGGATCCGGTGCCCTGGCCCAGTCCGGCGAGGACTACGCCCTGTCGCTTGACGCCGCCGGTCGCATGGGCCGCACCGACGTCAAGACCCGCGAGACGGCCCTGATCCGGTTTGGCGGGGCCTCGACCGTCACGCGACTGCGGTTGCTGATCGGTGATGGCCAGGCCGACGTGGACGCCGACCTGGGCGGCGAGACCGCCAGCCTCAAGGCGCGCCTGGCCGGTGTCAGCCTGACCGCCTTCGATCCCGACCTGGCCGGCGACATCGACGGAACCGTCAACCTGCGTGGCCAGGGCGAGACCCTGCTGGGCGATTTCGCGGCCAGGCTGACCGGCGCGCGCGAGCGTGGCTCCAAGATCGAGCAGTCGCTGGAGGCCAAGATCCAGGGCGACCTGAAGGACCAGATTCTGACCCTCGTCGCCGAGGGCGCTAACCGGCAGGGTCTGAAGTCGGAAGCCCGCCTGACCCTGCCGGCCGAGGCGTCAGCCCGGCCGCTGCATCTCGCGATCGACCGTCGCCGGCCGATCGCGGGAACCTTCAAGGCCGAGGGCGAGATCAAGCCGTTGTGGGACCTGTTGCTGGGCCCCGAACGCTCGCTGTCGGGCAAGATCGACGCCGAGGGAACGCTGGCCGGCACCCTGGCCGATCCGCGCCTGGTGGGGCGGGCGTCGCTGGATGGCGGCGGCTTCGAGGAAGGCCGGACGGGGCTGCGGCTGCGCAACATCACCCTGCGCATGGCCTTGGCCGACAACGCCATCGACGTCAGCCAGGCCTCGGCCGAGGACGGCCTGAACGGCGCTCTCACCGGCGGCGGGCGCATCAGCCTCAACCGCGACGGCGTCAGCAGCTTCAAGCTGGACCTGAAGGGCTTCCGACTGATCGACAACGACCTGGCCACGGCGACCGCCACCGGACAGGCCACTGTCAACCGGTCGGCCGACGGCAAGGTCAAGCTCAGCGGCGACCTGACCATCGACCGCGCTGACGTGTCGGCCCAGAGCAAGACCCCGGCCGGCGTGGTCAATATGGACGTCATAGAGCGCAATCGTCCCACCGATCTGGATCAGGGTACGCAGCCTCGCCGCGCCAGCCCTGGCGGCGGCATTGCACTGGATATCAATCTGAAGGCCCCGCGCCGTGTGTTCGTGAGGGGGCGCGGCCTGGACGTCGAGCTGTCGCTGGACGCCCATGTGGGCGGCACCTCGTTTTCGCCCAACCTCGACGGCGTGGCCCGCATGGTGCGCGGCGAGTACGACTTCGCCGGCAAGCGCTTCGAGTTCGACGACAATGGCGTGGTCACCCTGTCGACCCAGCTTGACCGCATCCGCCTCAACCTCAGCGCCCGCCGCGAGGATTCCTCTCTGACCGCCATTGTCAGAATCCAGGGAACGGCCGCCAAGCCCGAGATCACCCTGACCTCGACACCGGAACTACCCAGTGACGAAGTGCTGAGCCAGGTGCTGTTTGGCGAATCGGCCGCCCAGCTTTCGCCGATCGAGGCGGCGCAACTGGCCTCGGCCCTGGCGGCCCTGGCAGGCGGCGGCGGCTTTGACGTGATCGGCAACCTGCGCAGCTTCGCGCGCCTGGACCGCCTGGCCTTTGCCGAGAGCGCCGCAGGCATGACTGTGGCCGGCGGAAAGTATGTGACCGACGACGTTTATCTGGAGATCATCGGCGGCGGGCGCGAAGGTCCCGAGGCCCAGGTCGAGTGGCGGATTCGCCGAACCCTCTCGCTGGTCTCGCGTCTGGGCAGTCAGGGTGACGCAAAGCTTTCCGTTCGCTGGCGAAAGGACTACTAGAGGGCAAGGCTGTTGCGCGGGCGCCCGGTTACCTCCTCAGAGGAAACACGTTTTACCCGCGGCCCTTGGTTTTTTGTGACTGGGGGAGGAACGGCATGTCCATGCGACTCAAAGACGAGGATCGCGCTGTTTTGGAGGCGGTAGCCTCGGACGGTAGGCGGATCATCGACCGGGCGGTGGCCTGGTGCTCAATAAATTCCGGCAGTCTTCATCTGGCGGGGCTGGAGCGGCAAAGGCAGGTTCTGCTCGACGCGGTCTCGGCGCTGCCGGGCGGGCCGACCGAGATTCCCCTGGCGGCGTCCGAGGTAATCGGCCCCGACGGCCGGGTCGGCGAACAGCACCACACGCCCGCCATTGCCGTGGTCGTGCGTCCCGAGGCGCCTCTGCAGGTCGTGCTGACCGGCCACTACGACACCGTCTATCCCGAGACCAGCGGCTTCCAGACCGTGACGACGCGCCCCGACGGCGCGCTGCACGGGCCGGGCATTGCCGACATGAAGGGCGGGATCAGTGTCATGCTGGCGGCGCTCGAAGCTTTCGAACGCCACCCCGATGCGGCCAAGGTCGGCTATCGTGTGCTGCTGTCGCCCGATGAGGAAATCGGCTCAATCGCTTCGGGCCCGATCCTCAGCGATTTCGCCCGGCTGGGCCATGTGGGCCTGACCTATGAACCGGCCCTGGCGGACGGTTCGCTGGCCTCGTCGCGCAAGGGATCGGGCAACTTTCATATCGTCGTGCATGGCAGGGCAGCCCATGCCGGTCGCGACTTCGGCGCCGGCCGCAACGCCGTGATCGGCGCGGCGCGGATCGCCGAAGCCCTGCACGGGCTCAATGGCCAGCGCGACGGCGTCACTGTCAATGTGGCCCGCATCGACGGCGGAGCGCCGCTGAACATGGTTCCCGATGTCGCCATCGCCCGTTTCAATGTGCGCTTCCCGGATGCCGAGGCAGCCGCATGGTTCGAGGCCCAGGTCGCCCGCATCGTCGATGAACCGCGCGAGGGCCTGCACATCCATTTGCATGGCCTGATCACCCGCGGCGCCAAGCCCTTCAACGCCGCCCAGCAGCGCCTGTTCGGCGCGGTCAAGGAAGCGGGCGCGCTGCTTGGTCAGGAGATCGTCTGGAAGCCTTCCGGCGGGGTCTGCGAGGGCAACAACCTGTTCGCCTCGGGCCTGCCCAATGTCGACACCCTGGGCGTGCGGGGCGGCGACATCCACAGCGAGGCCGAGCACGCCTGGCCCGAAAGCTTTGTCGAGCGCGCCCAGCTCTCGGCCCTGATCCTGATGAAACTGGCCAGTGGCGAGATCGACGGACGATCGATCCGCGCAGCCATGGAGACCCATTGATGCTTGTCGTCCGTCCCGCCGGTCCCTCCGACTTTGACGCCCTGATGGAGCTGGCCGTGCTGTCGGGCCGGGGCTTCACCAGCCTGCCCGAGGACGAGCAGACCCTGCGTTCGCGTCTCGCCCTGTCGCAGACCAGCTTCCAGGCCGAGTGCGCCGCGCCGGAGGCCTGGTACACCCTGATGCTGGAAGACCTGAACGCCGGCGATGTCATCGGTGTGGCCGGGGTCAAGGCCGGCGTGGGCCTCAAGCGTCCGCACTTCTCGTTCCGCGTCGTGACCCTGGCCCAGTCGTCGCCGACCCTGGGCAAGCGTTTCGATCACCGGGCCCTGGTCTTGGTCAATGAGTGCGCCGGCTGGTCGGAGGTGGGGTCGCTGTTCCTCAAGCCCGAACGCCGCAAGGGCGGGGCGGGCCGGCTACTGGCCCAGTCGCGCTACATGCTGATCGGGCTGGAGCCGCAGCGCTTCGCCGAGATGGTGCTGGCCGAGCTGCGCGGCTGGTTCGACGAGGACGGCGGCTGTCCGTTCTGGGACCACGTGGCCAACAAATTTTTCCGTCTGGGCTTCGACGAGGCCGACATGATGAGCGCCTCGACCGATGGCCAGTTCATCCTCGACCTGGCCCCTCGCCATCCGATCTATGCCGAGCTGTTGCCCAAGGAGGCGCGCGACGTGCTGGGCCGCGTGCACCGCGAGGGCGAGGCGGCGCGGGCCATGCTGGAGACCGAGGGCTTCCGCTATCAAGGCCTGATCGACATCTTCGACGCCGGTCCCACCGTGGCGGCCCGGCGCGATGACATCAAGACCGTCCGCGACGCCCGGAGGCTTCGCCTGAAGCTGGGCGAAGACGCCTATGGCGAAGAGGCGCTGGTTTCAACCGGCGAGATCGGCAAGTTTCGGGCCGTGCGCGCGCCGGTGCTGATCGACGGCGAAACGGCGATCCTGGGGCGCGATGCGGCCCAGGCGCTGCAACTTTCCGAAGGTGACATGGTGCAGGTGAAGGCATGAGCGGCGGGGTGTTTATTGACGGCGTCTGGCGCGCGGGCGCTGGGCCTGAAGCGGTCTCGATCGATCCGACCACGGGCGAGACGATCTGGCGCGAGGCGACGGCTTCGCAGGCCGATGTGGCCATGGCCGTTGCGGCCGCGCGGCGCGCCTTTCCGTCGTGGGCTGACCGTCCGCGCGAGGACCGGATCGCCATTCTCCGTCGCTACAAGGAGATCCTTGTTGAGCGCACGGACGCCTTCGCCGAGGCCCTGAGTCGCGAGACCGGCAAGGCGCTGTGGGAGACCAAGGCCGAGCTGGGTTCGATGGCGGGCAAGGTCGATCTGTCCATCAAGGCCTATGACGAGCGTACCGGCGGCCTCGACAACGCCATGCCATTCGGCCGGGCGGTGTTGCGTCACCGCGCCCATGGCGTGATGGCCGTGCTGGGGCCGTTCAACTTTCCAGGACACCTGCCCAACGGCCATATCGTTCCGGCCCTGCTGGCGGGTGACACTGTGGTGTTCAAGCCCTCGGAGGAGACGCCGCTGGCCGGCCAGCTGCTGGTCTCGGCCCTGGAGGAAGCAGGTGTTCCGGCAGGCGTGATCAACCTCGTTCAGGGTGGTCGCGAGACCGGCCAGGCTCTGATCGCCGAGGAGATCGACGGCCTGCTGTTTACCGGCTCGGCGCAGGCGGGGGCTTTCTTCCGGCGCCATTTCGCCGATCGACCCGATGTGATCCTGGCGCTGGAACTGGGCGGCAATAATCCGCTGGTGGTCTGGGACGCCGGCGACGCGCAAGCCGCTGCGGCCCTGGTCGTGCAGTCGGCCTTCATCACCACCGGCCAGCGCTGTTCCTGCGCGCGTCGCCTGATCGTCTCGGATGACGCGGCGGGCAGGGCGGTGATCGAGGCGGTCGCGGCCCTGTCGGATCGCCTGACCGCCGGTCCCTGGAACGGCACCCGCGAGCCCTTCATGGGCCCATTGATCTCGGCCCGCGCCGCCGCGCTCGCCAAGGCCGGCGCCGAGGCGCTGGGCGGCCGGCGTATCCGGACACTGGGCGCGCTGGACGGCTTGAGTGACGCCTTCGTGTCGCCCGGCTTCGTGGATGTCACCGGGGTCGAGGTGGCCGACGAGGAACTGTTCGCGCCGCTGCTGCAGGTTCGCCGGGTCGCCAGCTTCGATGAGGCGATCGCCGCCGCCAACGCAACGCGTTACGGTTTGTCGGCCGGCCTTATCTCAAATCAATCAGAGCTTTGGGAGCATTTCCTCAATCGCATTCGCGCGGGTGTCGTCAACTGGAACCGGCCGACCACGGGCGCGGCCGGCAGCATGCCGTTCGGCGGTCTGGGATCGTCGGGCAACCACCGGCCCAGCGCCTATTATGCGGCCGACTACTGCGCCTATCCGGTGGCCAGTTTCGAGGCTGATGCCGTGCGCGATACCCTTGGCGATATCAAAGGCTTGCGGCCATGAGTTCAGCTATGGAAGCCAATTGTGACGGCCTGGTCGGGCCGACCCATTCCTATGTCGGCCTGTCGCCCGGCAACCTGGCCAGCCAGCAGAACGCGGGCGAGATGTCCAACCCGCGTGGTGCGGCGCTGGAGGGCCTTGGCAAGATGCGCAAGCTGGCCGACCTGGGCGTGCCGCAGTTCGCCCTGCCGCCGCATGAGCGCCCGGACGTAAGTCTTTTGAAGTCGCTGGGTTTTACCGGCTCTGATGGCGCGGTTCTGGAGCGCGCCTGGAAGCAAGCGCCGGCCCTGGCCTCGGCCGTCTGCTCGGCGTCGCCGATGTGGGCCGCCAATGCCGCGACGGTGACACCCAGCGCCGATACGGCCGATGGCCGGGTGCACTTCACGCCGGCCAACCTGCTGACCAATCTGCATCGCAGCCTGGAAGGCCCGCAGACCACGCGCAGCCTGCGCCGCCTGTTTCCGGACGAAGCCCGGTTCGCGGTCCACGAGCCGCTGCCGGCTCAGCCGCACTTCGCCGACGAGGGCGCGGCCAATCATGTGCGGCTGTGCGCCGATCACGGGGCGCCGGGCGTCAACATGTTTGTCTGGGGTCGCGAGGCCTGGGAGCACTGGGACGGTCGTTATCCGGCCCGCCAGACCCGTGAGGCCTTCGAGGCCGTCGAGCGTCGCCACGGCGCGGCGCGGGCGATCTTTCCGCGTCAAGGCAAGGCGGCGATCAATGGCGGGGCGTTCCACAACGACGTCGTCTGCGTTGGCACCCGCGAGTGCCTGTTCTTCCACGAACGCGCTTTCGAGGATCGCGCCGGCATGGAAGCTTCGGTTCGCGCTGCCGCCGAGGGCCTGTTCGAGCCTGCCTTCGTGGAGGTCTCCGAAGCCGACCTGCCGATGGCTGATCTGGTGGCCAGCTATCTGTTCAATTCGCAACTGCTGGTCATCCCCGGTGAGGATCGTCTGGTGCTGCTGGCCCCGGCCGAGACCCGCGACAATCCCCGCGCTTTTGCCGTGGCCGAGAGCCTGGCGACGTCGAACGGCCCGATCGGACGGGTCGATTATGTCGATGTTCGTCAGAGCATGCGCAACGGTGGCGGGCCTGCTTGCTTGCGCCTTCGCGTGGTGCTGACGGACGCGGAACTGGCGGCGACCAATCCCGCCCAGCGGTTCGACGCGGCCCTGCATGCGCGCCTCCAGGACTGGGTCGAGCGCCGCTATCGCGACCGCCTGGCGTCGGCTGACCTGGCCGACCCGGCCCTGCTGACCGAGGTGCGCGAGGCGCTGGACGAGCTGACGGGCATCCTTGACCTAGGCAGTGATTTCTATCCGTTCCAGAGGGTCGCGTGAGCTTCGAGGTCCGGACGGCGACGCCTGACGACGTCATGGCGCTGGTCGACCTGCACCGCGCCGTTGCGGCTGTTCCCGATGGTCTGGCGCGCCGTCCCGAAGAGATCACGCGGGACTATGTCGAGCGGTGCCTCGCCGGGATCAGCTTCGTGGCCGTCGGTCCCGACGGCACGATCTGGGGCGAGATCCATGCCGGCCGCGAGACCGTGGCGCTGTTCGCCCATGTGCTGTCCAACCTGACCGTCGCCGTCCATCCGGATCGCCAGGGCCTGGGTATCGGCTCCCGGCTGTTCGAGGCGCTCATTGCTCATGCTCGCGCGATGGACCCGCCGATCCTGCGGATCGAGCTTGCGGCCGGAGCCGGCAATCCCGGTGCGATCCGGCTCTATGAGCGGCTGGGTTTCAAGCATGAGGGCCGTCAGGTTGCGCGCGGCCGCTATCCGGATGGTCGTCTGGAAGACGACATCCTGATGGGCATGCTGCTCTAGCCGCGCAGCGCCGCCAGGGCCTCCGGGAAGCGGCGCGAGAGCGGGGCTTCCACCTCACCCAGCTCGACCGCGTAGTCGCCAGAGCCTTCCGGACGCAGGCCGGTGACCTTGGCCTTGTTGACCAGCCACGAGCGGTGGCTGCGCACGAAGCCATGCTCGGTCAGGTCGGTCTGGATCGAGGCTAGCGGCGTGCGCATCAGCGGCCGACGGCTGTCGACCAGCACGAATTCCACATAGTTTCCGGCCGAGCGCACGGCCAGAATGTCGTCGATGGCCACCCGTACCAGCCGCGCGCCATCCTGGATGTCGAAGGTCGCCAAGGAGGGCGAGGCGATGGCGGCGGCCTGCTGTCGGCCCTGACGCAGCGACAGGAAGAAGATGATCCAGGCGGTGCCGTAGGCGAGTACGTCCTTGCGGAACTCGTAGGGGAACTCGCTGGAGACGTCGCCGAAATCGTAGGTCTGCTGCAGGACGACCAGATAGGCCAGCTTCCGCAGCGCCACGAAGCCCGCCACATGCAGCGCCGAATAGACCAGGACCGCGACGAGATGGACCGGCGCGGCCTGCCACCAAAGCGGGCTGTTGTGATGGCTCCAGAGCGCGACAGCGGCCGGAATGGCGAAGATCGCCAGGGTGATCAGCGCGCTGCTGCCTTCCCAGAGGGCGGGAAACAACGGCGCCAGATCGGGATCGTCGTGCTGGATCGTCAGGACGTTGACGACGCAGATGGTGGCAATGAGGCCGATCCACAGTAGCCAGGCCCGCAGGATCGAGCGTCGCTCTTCGCCGCTCATCCCGAAAAGCACGCCGTTCGTCCCGGCCGATTTTCCGCTCGTCCCCGGCAAGGCCCGCCGAACCCGAGGCTCTTGGCTGGGCCGGACGTCGCGGGGCACCACCTGTGCATCCCTTTTCAAGCCGGGCGCCTCTTCATGACCACGACCGCTTCATCCTTTGACCGTCGCTACGACTTGGACTGGATCCGGGTCGGGGCGTTCTTCCTGCTGATTCTGTACCACGTCGGCATGTTCTACGTACCGTGGGAGTGGCACGTGAAGACGCCGCATCCGGTCGAGGCCATCGAGCCTCTGATGCAACTGACCAATCCCTGGCGGCTGACCCTGCTGTTCCTGGTTTCCGGCGCCGCGACCCGGTTCATCGCCGACAAGGTCAGCGTCGGGAAGCTGACCGGCGCGCGGATCGCCCGACTGCTGCCACCGCTGGTCTTCGCGATGTTCGTGATCGTGCCGCCGCAGTCCTATTACGAGATCCTGGAGGCGGCGGCGGCCAGTCCGGCCGCCGGGCTTGTCGTCGATCCCTATGGCGCGTTCTGGGTGAAGTACGCCAGCGCGTCAGGCCACTGGTGCGACGCCGACGGCTGCTTGATCACGCCGACCTGGAACCACATGTGGTTCGTAGCCTATCTGCTGGTCTATTCCCTTATCCTGGGCCTGATGCTGGCGCTGGTTCCCAGGCTGGGCGCCAAGCTTCAGGCCGGACTTGATCGCGTTCTGAAGGGGCCCGGCCTGCTGCTCTGGCCCATCGCCTTCCTGGCCGTGACGCGCATGTTTCTGATGCCGCTGTTCGAGGTCACCCACGCCCTGACCGACGACTGGTACAATCACGCGGTGTCATTCCCGGCCTTCCTGCTGGGCTTTGGCCTGGCCAAATCCGAGACCCTGCGCGAACGTCTGATCGGTGCGCGCTGGCTCGCGCTCGTTCTGGCGGTTGTCTGCTGGGCGGCGTGGGCGACCTACGCCTGGATCTATCGCGCCGACGACGCCAATCCGGTCGAAGCGCTGCGGCTCGTCATGCGGTGCGTCTATTCGATCGACCAGTGGTGCGCGATCGCGGCCATTCTGGGGTTTGGCGCCAAGCATCTGAATCGCGACGCGCCGGTCCTGCGTTACCTGACCCTGGCAGTATTTCCGCTCTACATCGTCCACCAGACCCTGATCGTGGTCATCGCCTATCATCTGGCCAAGCTGAACCTGCCCCAGGGGCTGGAAGCGGCGATCCTGATCCTGGCCACCTTCGCGGGCTGCTTTGCGACCTACGAAGTCGTCCGCCGGATCCCGGGCGTGCGCTGGCTGTTTGGCCTGAAGCCTCAGCCGCGCGCCGAAGCCAGCCGACCGCCGGTGCCGGCATAGGCCTGGGTCCCGCGTGTGAACACGGTGTCGCCGGGCAGGATCTGCGCGATATCGATGTCGCTGGCGGTCGCCAACCGGTCATAGACCGGCGCAAAGTCCTGCAATGTGACCGCCTGAAGGGTCTGGATCGAGTCGATGACGAAATAGGCCTGCTGGAAGTCGTCGATCCGGTAGGGCGTGCGCATCACTCGCTCAAGGTCAAAGCCGATACGGTTTGGAGAGGGATCGTCGAGGGCGAAGATCGACTCGGTGCGCGACGAAACAATGCCCGCTCCGTAGATCCGCAGGCCCTGCGACGTCTGCATCAGGCCAAACTCGACCGTGTACCAGTAAAGCCGCGCCAGACTGGCTAGTCGGCCCATTTCCAGGGCCCGCTGCCCGCCTTGGCCATAGGCCTGCATGTAGTCGGCGAACACCGGATCGGTCAGCATCGGCACGTGGCCGAACACGTCGTGGAAGATGTCGGGTTCCTGCAGGTAGTCCAGTTCATCGGGCTTGCGGATGAACTGTCCAGCGGGGAACCGGCGGTTGGCGAGGTGGTCGAAGAACACGTCGTCAGGCACGAGGCCCGGTACGGCGACCACGCTCCAGCCCGTCAGGCGCTGGAGCTCTTCATTGATCCGAGTGAAATCGGGAATCCCGGACCTGTGCAGGTCCAAGGCGTCGAGACCGCGCAGGAAGGCGTCGCAGGCGCGGCCGGGCAGCATGGCGGTCTGGCGCTCATACAGCGTGATCCAGACTTCGTGCTCGGCCTGGGAGTAGTGCTCCCAGCCCTGATCTATGGTCCAGTCCGCCCGGGCTCCGGGCGGCGGCGAGGGGGTAAAACCGTCAGCGCTCATGTAAAGACGCTACGCCTCGTTGGCGGCAAGTATCGTTCGAAATTTGCCGAAAAAGGCTTTTATTGCGACCAGATCTTGCGTCTAATGTGAAATTCGGGGGCGAAGCTTATAGGTGCCCTCATCGAAGGACTCGAAGATCACCGCCGTCTGGGGGTGCTGCACCGGCTCGCCGGTCTCGTCAGCCAGCAGGTTCTGCTCCGACACATAGGCGACATAGGTGTTCTCGTCGTTCTCGGCCAGCAGGTGGTAAAATGGCTGGTCCTTGAGCGGCCGGATGTCTTCGGGAATCGATTCCCACCACTCGTCGGTATTGGCGAACACAGGGTCGACGTCGAACACGACCCCCCGGAACGGGAAGATCCGGTGCTTGACCACCTGGCCGATCGCGAATTTGGCGAATCTCGAATTCATGAGGTGAGGATAGCAGTCCCACCTGACTGAATCCTGAACGTAGAATTCCGCAGACGGATAACAAGGCTTCCGCCCGCCGTCGCCGCGTTGCTATGCTCGGCCTCGAAGTGAGGCGCCGTGATTTGCGGCGTCTGCGAGACAAGGTGGAAAGACCATGTCGGAGGCGCCGCGCGCGCCCGACGCGTCCATCTCTCCCAGTGCGGAGAGCGGGCGGCGTCGGCGACCGCCGAGCGAGCAGTCGTGCTATGCGGCGCTCGATCTGGGCACCAATAATTGTCGCCTTCTGGTGGCGACACCGTCTCCGCGCGGTTTCCGCGTCGTCGAGGCCTATTCTCGCATCGTGCGCCTGGGCGAGGGCCTGTCGCAGACTGGTCGGCTGTCAGACGCGGCCATGGACCGCTCGATGGCGGCGCTGAAGGTCTGCGCGGAAAAGATCCGCCGTCGAAAGGCGGTCAAGATCAGGGCCGTGGCCACCCAGGCCTGTCGCGGCGCCGACAACGGCGCGGCCTTCGTTGAGCGCGTGGCCGAGGAGACCGGTCTTCGCCTGCAGATCATCACCCCGCGCGAGGAGGCCCAGCTTTCGGTCGCCGGGTGCATGAGCCTGTTCGACCGCGATGCCGACGCCGCCCTGGTGGTGGATGTGGGCGGCGGTTCGACCGAGCTGTCCTGGGTTGATTTGAAAGGTGGGGGGCTGGACGCCAAGCCGCGTCAGTTCGCGGCCTGGAAGCTGCCGATCAAGGCCTGGCTGTCGATCCCCGTGGGGGTCGTGACCCTGGCGGAGCGTTTCCCGGAGGGCGAACGGGCGGAGGAGGGCTGGTTTCGCGCCATGGTCGACGATGTGAAGGGCCGTATCGAAGCCTTTCCACATGCCGAGCCGATGCGGGAACTGTTCGAGCAGGACCGGGCGCATCTGGTCGGGACGTCTGGCGCGATCACCAGCCTGGCCGGCCTGCACCTGGGCTTGGAACGCTATGACCGCAATGTCGTCGACGGGCTGTGGATGGAACGCAAGGATTGCGAAGCGGCTGCCGACCACCTGCTGGGCCTGACGGCTGCAGAACGTGCGCTGGAGCCCTGTATCGGCGCCGATCGCGCCGATCTGGTTCTGGCCGGCGCGGCGATTCTTCAAGCCGTTCAGGAGCTTTGGCCGTGTTCGCGCGTGCGTGTGGCCGATCGAGGGCTTAGAGAGGGGCTCCTGATGTCCCTGATGTCCGAACAGCAGCGTCGCCCGCGTCGGCGCCGCCGTGGCGGCGCGTCCAAGTTGAAGCCGGTGTCAGAATGACCGAAGAAGAACCGCCCCGCAAGCGCATGGTCAAGCCGCCGGCCGGCGGCACTGACGCCGGCCGCACCAAGCCCGCGCGCCTGAAGAAGACCTATGGCCGCACCACCTCGCAGCAGGCGTGGCTTGAGCGGCAGATCAACGACCCGTTCTCGGCCAAGGCCCGCGCCATGGGCTATCGCAGCCGGGCGGCCTTCAAGATCAGCGAGATCGACGAGAAGTTTGGCTTCTTCAAGAAGGGCACCCGGGTCATCGACCTGGGGTGCGCGCCCGGCGGCTGGCTGCAGATCGCGGTCGAGCGCGGCGTCACCCAGCTGGTCGGAGTCGATCTGCTGCCCGTCGACCCCGTCGAGCCTGCCCACATCCTGGAGATGGATTTCACCGACGACGCCTGCCCTTCCAAGCTGATCGAGCTGCTGGGCGGCGCGCCGGACGTTGTGCTGTCGGACATGGCGCCCAACACCGTTGGCCACCGCGAGACCGACCACCTTCGCATCGTCGGCCTGATCGAGATGGGCGCCGAGTTCGCCATCGAAGTGCTCAAGCCCGGCGGGGCCTTCGTGGCCAAAGCCTTCCAGGGCGGCGAGACCGCCGACGTCATCGCGCGGCTGAAAAAGAACTTCGACAAGGTTGTCCACTACAAGCCCAAGGCCAGCCGGGCGGACAGCTCCGAGGTGTTCCTTGTGGCGACGGGGTTTCGGGGGCGGTGATCGCCGGCGCATGGATTTCGGCATCGTTTGATGTTACGATCCGTGCGCACGAAAGGTTGCGATATGCGCACGACCCTGGCTCTGGACGATGACCTGCTGGCTCGAGCGATTGACATGACGGGGATCGAAGAGAAGACGGCTCTGGTCCGGGAGGCGCTCAATGCTCTGGTCGAGCGTGAAAGCGCGCGCAGGTTGGCGCGCTTGGGCGGCAGTCAGCCCGATCTCAAGATTGCGCCCCGGCGTCGGACCGAGCCTGCGTGATCCTGGTCGACACATCGGTCTGGGTCGATCATCTCAGGGAGAGCAGCGCTGTCCTCGTTCGCCTGTTGGAGCAGGGCCGGGTGATGGTTCATCCTTTCGTGGTCGGGGAACTGGCGCTCGGCAATCTGCGAGATCGTTCGGCCGTGCTGGGCGCCTTGCGTCAGATGCCCCAGGCCATCGGTGCGAAAGACGATGAGGTGCTGACCTTCATCGAAACCAATCGTCTCCACGGTCTTGGCGTCGGCTATGTTGACGCCCATCTGCTGGCGAGCGCGCGGCTGACCGCCGGCGCGAGGTTCTGGACACGGGATCAACGGCTGAACGCCGTCGGCGAGGCACTGTCTGTCGCGTTTGATCCGGAAGCGTGAACGGAAATCACGGTTTGAAGGGCATGCGCGCCTCGACAAACCCGGACCCCACCGCTATACCCGCGCCGCAAAATGGAGACTCCAATGGAGATTCGCGAAGGGCTCACCTTCGACGACGTTTTGCTCGAACCCGGTCCATCCGACGTCATGCCGACCCAGGTGACGACCGAGACCAAGTTCACGCGTGAAATCAGTCTGAACATCCCG
>JANOSS010000074.1:0-3393 GCA_031415995.1 Caulobacter sp.
GTGACGATGCGCGGGCCGGTGACATATTCGCCGTACTCGGCGGTGTTGCTGATCGAGTAGTTCATGTTGGCGATGCCGCCTTCATAGATCAGGTCGACGATCAGCTTCAGCTCGTGCAGGCACTCGAAATAGGCCATTTCCGGCGCGTAGCCGGCTTCGACCAGCACTTCGAAGCCGCAGCGGATCAGTTCCACCGTGCCGCCGCACAGGACGGCCTGCTCGCCGAACAGGTCGGTTTCGCACTCTTCGCGGAAATTGGTCTCGATGATGCCCGAGCGGCCGCCGCCGATGGCTGAGGCATAGGCCAGCCCCAGGTCGTGGGCGTTGCCGGTGGCGTTGTGGTGCACCGCGATCAGGCAGGGCACGCCGCCGCCCTTTTGATACTCGCCGCGCACGGTGTGGCCGGGGCCCTTGGGGGCGACCATCAGGACGTCGATGGTGTCCTTGGGCTCGATCAGGCCGAAGTGCACGTTCAGGCCGTGGGCGAACAGCAGGGCCGCGCCGTCGCGGATGTTGGGGGCGATCTCATCGTTATAGATCGCGCGCTGATGCTCATCCGGGGCCAGGATCATGATCAGGTCGGCCCAGGCGGCAGCCTCGGCGACGGTCATGACCTTGAGGCCCTCGCCTTCGGCCTTCTTGGCGGTGGGCGAGCCGGCGCGCAGGGCGACGGCGACGTTCTTGGCGCCCGAATCCCGGAGGTTGAGAGCGTGCGCGTGACCTTGCGAACCATAGCCTACGATCGCGATCTTCTTGTCGAGAATGCGGGCGAGGTCGGCGTCGCGATCATAATAGACGCGCATGATTTATTCTCCAGACTGGTCAATCAGGGCCGCCTCGCGCAACGGCGAAGCGACAAAGGCCGGGCCTTTGAGCGTTTTTTTGCCGTTTCGTCAAGGTGCGGTGCATCCTTGTCGACGCGTGCTCGCGACCCGGCGGGGATTTTAGCGTGCGGCGGGCTTTGGCGCCACGCAAAGCCTGATGAAGGCCAGGGTCCTTACACGAAAAAGGGCCCCTCGCGCTGAGGGGCCCCCGTCGTTCGGTTAGTGACGTCCCTACCAGAACAGGCCGTACTGGACGCTCAGCACCTGGCCGGACCAGACGTCGACCAGGACGGCGTTGTCGCCGACCCGCACCCATTCGCAGCCGATGGGCGGGTTGGGCAGGCCATAGCGGTACCAGTCCAGATAGTACGAGGTCGAATACCAGCCGCCCGGCAGATAGTCGCCGAACGACCAGCTATGGACATACCAGCCGCGCGGCGCGCGATAGGCGCCGGCCCGGTAGCGTTGCGAGGCGCGGAAGCTGGGCCGATAGCGGCGCTGGTCATAGTGCGAGCGGCCATGGTCGCGGTCGCGATAGTGTCCGCCCTGCCCCGGCCGGCCACGATCGTAGCCGCCCCGGTCGTATCCGCCCCTGTCGTCACGGCCTCTGTCGTCACGGCCGCGATCCCAGCCGCCGTTGCGGTCCTGACCGCCACGGTTCCAATCCTGACCGCCGCGATTGTCGCCGCCGCCGGGCCGACCCTGTTCGCCGCGCCCCGGATCGGGACGACCCTGGCCCCGATCCTCGCCGCCCCGGTCCTGGCCACCCCGATCCGCGCCACCCCGGTCCGGGCGACCGCCACGATCGCCGCGATCCCCGTCGGGCCGGCCGCCCGGTTGTTGCGCCTGGGGCGCGGGCGGAGCCTGCGGAGCCGTCGGCGCCTGGGGCACCTGGGGCGCGGGACGCGCGCCGCCGCCGCTGTTCCAGTCGGGCCGGCCGCCACCGCGATCACCGCGATCACCACGCGGCTGGTTCTGTTCCGGACCACCTTGGCGCTCGCCGCCTTGACGGCCGCCGCCCCGGTCGCCACCGCCGCGATCACCGCGCGGGCCGTCCTGCCGCTGTTCGCGCTGGGCGACCACCGCCGCAGCGGACCCGGCTTCCGCCGCCGCGCCGCCGAGGAGCGACAAGGCCATGGCGGTCGAGATCAGACGCTTCATTTCGTGCTCCAAGAGGCCTTGTGCGCGGCCCCGGCTTTGTCCCTTGATAGCAACATCGGATGTCGCGGATGAACCGCGTTTGAACGGATATCCCAGGACTTCAGATGCCCGCTCACCCCATGGATATCATCGGCTTCTGGCGTTCGGCCGGTCCCAGGAAATGGTTCGCCAAGGACGCGGCGTTCGATTCCATGATCGCCCTGAGGTTCGAGCAAACCCACTATAGAGCCGCCCAACGCCGTTACGACACATGGGCGCAGAGCCCCGAAGGCGCGCTGGCCCTCCTGATCCTGCTGGATCAGTTCCCGCGCAATCTTTACCGCAATACCGCCCACGCCTTCGCCACCGATCCCCTGGCCCGCATGTTCGCCCGCGCAGCGCTGGCCGACGGTCACGATCAGGCCGTCGACGCGCAACTGCGGCCGTTCTTCTACCTGCCGTTCGAGCATTCCGAATCCCTGGCCGACCAGGAACTGAGCGTCGAGCTGTACGCCGCCCTGCAGGCCGACAGCGGCGACGAGAACACCATGAGGTGGGCGCTTGAGCACCGCAACATCATCGCCCGGTTCGGTCGTTTTCCCCACCGCAACACCGCTCTGGGCCGCGAGACGACGCCAGAGGAACAGGTGTTTCTGGATGAGGGCGGATTCGCGGGGTAAATCACTTCCATCTCGTGGGGATCTGAGGCTGGGGTTGCAGGGCGCTCGCAGACGGCGGCGATGCCCCCCAGCGGGAAGCAAAAAAGGCCCCGGAGCGATCCGGGGCCTTTCTTTATCTCTTCGAGGTCGATGCTTCTTACGAAGCGTAGAATTCGACGACGAGGTTGGGTTCCATCTTCACCGGGTACGGCACTTCCGACAGTTCCGGAGCGCGCACGAAGGTGGCCGACAGGCCCTTGACGTCGACGGTGATGTATTCGGCGAAGTCGCGTTCAGCCGAGACGACGGCTTCCAGCACCAGGGCCATGTTGCGCGAACGCTCACGGACGGCGATCACGTCGCCGGCCTTGCAGCGGTACGAGGCGATGTTGACGCGCTTGCCGTTCACGGTCACGTGGCCGTGGTTCACGAACTGACGGGCGGCGAACACGGTCGGCACGAACTTGGCGCGATAGACGATGGCGTCCAGGCGCGACTCGAGCAGCGAGATGAGGTTTTCCGAGGTGTTGCCCTTCCGGCGGGCGGCTTCCTCGTAAGTGCGCGAGAATTGCTTCTCGGTCAGGTTGCCGTAATAGCCCTTCAGCTTTTGCTTGGCGCGCAGCTGCAGGCCGAAGTCGGAAACCTTCTGCTTGCGGCGCTGGCCGTGCTGGCCGGGGCCGTAGGACCGCTGGTTGACCGGCGACTTGGGCCGGCCCCAGAGGTTTTCGCCCATACGGCGATCGATCTTGTACTTGGCGCTATGGCGCTTG
>JANOSS010000075.1:0-23090 GCA_031415995.1 Caulobacter sp.
AGCTCCCCCAGAGGGGGAGCATCTATTCGGCCCTACCCCAGGGGGCTCACATAGGGGCTCACCAGCCCCAGTGGCACCGCCGTGGAGTTCTTGACGCCGCGGATGACGATCCGGCTTTCGATGTTGCTGACCAGGCCCAGCGACAGCAGCTTGTCGCGGAGGAACTCATCGAAGGCGCGCATGTCGCGGGTGACAATGCGCATCTCGTAGTCAGCCGAGCCCGTGACGGTCGCGCACTGCACCACCTCGGCCCACTTGCTGACGGCCTGCTCGAACGTGTCGAGGTTCTCCTTGGTCGGCAGCGACAGCTTGACGGTGCAGTAGACCTCGAAGCCCAGGCCAAGCTTCTCGCGGTCCAGAATGGTGACGCGCCGCTGGATGACGCCGGCGTCTTCCAGCCTTTTGATCCGCCGCCAGCACGGGCTGGACGACAATCCGACTCGCTCCGCGATCTCTGCGACAGACAGTCCGGCGTCGTGTTGGATGAGATCGAGGATCTTGGCATCCACGGCGTCGAGTTGTTCGGACAAGAATTCCTCCCCCAGAGGTCGTTTGGCGCGGTGATCATGCCGAAAGCGGCCATGGGTAGGGCACGCCTTGGGCAAACAATTTCCCTGTTTCTATAAGATATTGCTAGGCGGGCGAGAAGACCCGGGAGGAATTTTTTTGCCATGAGGCACTCGGAAGTCACTCTAGACGACAAATATCTTCTCGAAGATGGTCGCGCCTTCATCACCGGCGTGCAGGCGCTGATCCGGGTTTTGCTCGATCGCAAGCGCCTCGACCGCAGGGCGGGGTTGAATACGGCGGGATTTCTCTCCGGCTATCGCGGCTCGCCGCTGGGTGGTCTGGACCAGCAGGCCGCGCGCCTGAACAAGCTGCTCACCGCCCACGATGTGGTCTTCAAGGAAGGCCTCAACGAAGACTTGGCCGCCACCGCCGTGTGGGGCAGCCAACAGGCCAATCTTTTCCCCGGCGCGACCCATGATGGCGTGTTCGGCATGTGGTACGGCAAGGCGCCCGGCGTTGACCGCACCGGCGACGTCTTCAAGCACGCCAATTTCGCCGGCAGCTTCCCGACCGGCGGCGTGCTGGCCGTGGCCGGCGACGACCACGCCTGCAAGAGCTCGACCCTGCCGTCGCAGTCGGAGTTCGCTTTCCAGGACTTCGAAATGCCGGTGCTGTCGCCGGCCGACGTGCAGGAAGTGCTCGACTACGGCCTGATGGGCATCGCGATGTCGCGGTTCACCGGCCTGTGGACCGGCATGATTGCCCTGGCCGACACCATGGATAGCGGCGTGACCATCGACGTGTCGCTGGACCGCCACCAGATCATCATCCCCGACTTCGCCATGCCGCCCGGCGGTCTGGGCATCCGGCTGAAGGACCAGCCGATGGAGAAGGAGCGTCGCCTGCGCCTTCACAAGATCCCCGCCGCCCTGGCCTTTGCCCGCGCCAACCATATCGACCGCGTGGTGCTGGGTGCCTCCCATGTCCGCGTCGGCAAGGCGCGCCTGGGTATCGTCTGCCAAGGCCAGGCCTATAAGGACGTGCTGGAAGCCTTCACGGCCATGGGCATGACCCTGCAGGAAGCCGCCGACCTGGGCGTGTCGATCTACAAGGTCGGCATGCCCTGGCCGCTGGAGCCGCTGGGCATCCGCGCCTTCGCCGCCGGCCTCGAGACCCTGATGGTCATCGAGCACAAGCGCGGCCTGATCGAGCCCCAGGCCCGGGCGGCGCTCTATGACCTGCCCGCCCAGGCCCGCCCGCGCATCATCGGCAAGACCGACGAGCATCATCACCCGCTGCTGTCGGAGCTGGGCTCGCTGTCGGTGGCTGAAATCGCCCTGGCCATCTATGACCGCCTGCCCGACGGGCCGCACATGGAGCGGGCCCGCGCCTATCTGGACCGCGTCTCTGCCGCCGGCGTCGCCGCCGTCAGCTTGGCTGCCGACCAGGCTCGCAAGCCGTTCTTCTGCTCGGGCTGCCCGCACAACACCTCGACCAAGCTGCCGGAAGGCTCACGGGCCCTGGCCGGTATCGGCTGCCACTACATGGCCGGCTTCAACGATCCCTCGACCGACCTCAACACCCACATGGGCGGCGAAGGCCTGACCTGGGTCGGCGCGGCGCCGTTCACCACCGAAAAGCACGTCTTCCAGAACCTGGGCGACGGCACCTACAACCACTCCGGCTCGCTGGCGATCCGGGCAGCGATCGCGGCCAGGGCCAACATCACCTACAAGCTGCTCTTCAACGACGCCGTCGCCATGACCGGCGGCCAGAAGGCCGAGAGCGGCTTCACCCCCGCCCAGATCACCCGTCAGCTGGCCTCCGAGGGCGTGACCAAGACGGTCATCGTCGTCGACGAGTTGGAGCGCTATGCCGAGGTCAAGGACCTAGCGCCCGGCGTCGAGGTCTACCCGCGCTCAGAGCTGATGACCGTGCAGAAGATGCTGCGCGACACGGTCGGGACCACGGTGCTGCTCTATGACCAGACCTGCGCCACCGAAAAGCGCCGCCGCCGCAAGCGCGGCACCATGGCCAAGGCGACCCAGCGCGTGTTCATCAATCCGCTGGTCTGCGAAGGCTGCGGCGACTGTTCGGTGAAGTCCAACTGCGTCTCGGTGGAGCCGCTGGACACCGAGTTTGGCCGCAAGCGCAAGATCAACCAGTCCAGCTGCAATCAGGACTATTCCTGCGTCGAGGGCTTCTGCCCGTCGTTCATCACCCTGGAAGGGACCGAGGGTGCCCAGTCGAAAAAGGCCCCCGCCGCCCTGACGGCCGACTCGACGCCTCTGCCCGAGTTCGAGCTGCTGACCGGGGTGCGCAAGATTCTGTTCACGGGCGTCGGCGGCACCGGCGTGACCACGGTCGCCTCGATCCTGGCCATGGCGGCGCACATTGATGGTCGCTCGGGCAGCGTGGTCGACATGACGGGTCTGGCCCAGAAAGGCGGCTCGGTGTTCAGCCACGTCAAGATCGGCGAGACCGAGGACACCGTGGTCGGCGGCCGCGTGCCCGCCGCCAGTACCGACGTGCTGATCGCCTGCGACCTGCTGGTGGCCGCATCCCCGGAAGGCCTGTCGCTTTACGCCAAGGACCGCACGCGGGCCTTCGGCAACAGCGATTTCGCGCCCACCGCCGACTTCGTCACCAGCCGCGACGTCAAGTTCGACAGCGGGGCCATGGCTCGCCGGGTCAAGGCGGCTTCGAAGTCGTTCGACGCCTGCCCGGCCCAGCACCTGGCCGAAAGCCAGTTCGGGGACGCCATCTTCGCCAATATGATCATGGTCGGCTTTGCCTGGCAGCGCGGCGTGATCCCGGTCTCCAGCCGCGCCCTCTACCGGGCCATCAAGCTGAACGGGGTCGAGGCCGACGCCAATCTGCAGGCCTTCGAGCTGGGCCGGCGCATCGCCCATGATCCCACGGCCGCCGGCCCCAAGGTCGACGCCGTGGCCACGCCCGAGACGATGCCGCTGGATGATCTGATCGCCAGGCGCACGGTCGAGCTGACCGCCTATCAGAACGCCGCCTATGCGGACCGCTACGCCGCCAAGGTGGCCAAGGTGCGCGCGGCCGAGGTCGCGGTCAGCGGTGCCGAAAGCGCCCTGCCTCTGACCCGCGCGGCGGCGGTCAATCTCTACAAGCTGATGGCCTACAAGGACGAATACGAGGTCGCCCGTCTGTACACTGACGGGCGCTTCGCGGCGGAACTCGCCGGGACGTTCAAGGGCGGCAAGGCCAAGGTCTGGCTGGCCCCGCCGCTGATCGCCCGCAAGGGTCCCGACGGCCGCCCCAAGAAGATCGCCTTCGGTGGCTGGATGCTCGACTATGCCTTCCCGCTGATGGCGAAGATGAAGGGCCTGCGCGGCGGGCCGTTCGACATCTTCGGCGCGACCGAGGAGCGTCGGATGGAGCGCGGTCTGATGGCGGACTACGAGGGCACGCTCGACCGCCTGTCAGCGGGTCTGCGGCCCGAGAGCCTGCCGCTGGCCCTGAAGATCGCCGAGATCCCGCAGGCCATCCGCGGCTACGGCCATGTGAAGGAAGCCTCGGTGGTCACGGCCAAGGCGGCCGAGGCCAAGCTGTGGGAGCAGTGGGCGGGGTAGGGCCTCTGGCTCTCCTGAAGGTTCGTGCTAGAGCGTTATTCGGCGAAGTGGATACCGGTTCGCCGCCGAAATAACGCGTCAAAACAGGAATCTAGAGCAAACGACATTATTCAATCATGGCGACCTTTGCTCTAGGCTTCGCGCCATGAACAAGCCGGTCAAGAACGCGCCTGTTTCCGTCAACCTTCCGTCTAGCGCGGTGGAGGATCTGAGCCGCCGTGTCGGCGCCGGTGAGTTTGCGACGCTGGACGAGGCTGCTACGGCCGCCTTGCTTGAGCTGGAACATTTTCGGGCGGTAGAGTTGGTCGGCGGTGAGGCGGCGTTTCACGCCCTGGCGGAAAGCGTAGAGGTCAAGGCGGGTCTCGGCGAAGTCGACGCTTCTGAGTTTCTCTATGACCTGAAGGCAGAATACCGGCGGCGGGCGGAGATCCAGGAAAGCCAGGGTTGAAGCCGGTACGTCGCCACCCGCCACGGCCACTTCAGCGGGCCATAGGCGAAGCGCCTGAACCAAAGTCTTAGAACACCGGCGCCCAGATCAGCGACTGGGCGGCATAGAAGGTAGGAGTCACCGGCCCATCGGGGCCAGCGGGCGCAGGGCCTTGCCGGCGAGGTGTCGCGCGGCGCGGCGTTCGTGGTAGGCTCAGCGCCATGACCAGACCGCTCGATCCCCCTCACGTCACGGTGCAGCTTTCCGCCGAGGACGCCGCCGATCTGCAGGCCCGGGTTGATCGCGGCGAGTTCGCGTCGCTCGACGAAGGCGTCGCCGCCGAACTGGCCGAGCTCAACTATCGCCGCGCCGCCGAGATCGTCGGGGGTTCCGAGCAGCTCGAGGCGTTGCTGGACGAGCTCGACTTCGACCTGGTCGATCCCGAAGAGCCGGTCGCCGGTAACATCTCGCTGACCGAGATGCTGACCAACCTGAAGGCCCAGGCCAAGTCGTGAACAAGCCGGTTCACCAGCCCGACAGGCACGGCATCTTGCCGTCGCTCGCCGAGCGGTTCCGGCCGGCGGTGGAAAGTGGCGTGTTCGAGTGTGTGGGTGAGGCCGTCTTTGTCGCGGCGGGCGCGTTCGCGGATCGACTGGAGTTCGGCGTTAGCGATGACGTTGAGACGATCCGCCTATCCATCGAGAAGTCTATCGCCGAAGACGACTATGAGGCCGCCGAGGTCGTGTTCGCCCGCCTGCGCCAGCGCTATGGCGAGGCCGGGGATTGAGGCGCGTCAGGTTTTCGCGCCGAGCCCAGCTTGACCTCAACGATAGCGGCGACTGGATCGCCCGCGACCGGCCTACGGCCGCCGGCCGGTTCGTCGAGGCGCTGATCGCGCGCGCCATGGCCCTGTCGGACGCGCCGGAAATAGGACCATTCTATCGGCCCTACGGCGAGGGTATACCGGGACTGACCCTGAAGCCCTACCTCATCCACTATTGCATGACCGAGGTTGGTATCCTTATCGAGCGTGTCGTTCACGGCGCGCGTTTGCCCAAGAGCGTGAAATGACCCAGACCTTTGATTTCGACGCTGTCGTCGTCGGTGCCGGCGCCGTGGGCCTGGCCTGCGGCTATGCGCTGGCCAAGCGCGGCCTGATCGTCGCGGTGCTGGAAGAGCAGGGCCACATCGGCCAGGGCGTGTCGTCGCGCAATTCCGAGGTGGTTCACGGCGGGCTCTACTACGCCACCGGTTCGCTGAAGGCGCGGCTGTGCGTGCAGGGACGACGCTTGATCTACACGTTCCTCGACCGGCACAACGTCTCCTACAAGAAGTGCGGCAAGCTGGTGGTGGCCACTAATGAGGAAGAGGTCGCGCGCCTCGACGACATCTGGGCCCAGGCGCTGGCCAATGATGTCGAGGGCATGGTGCGTCTGACCGGCGAGCAGGCCCGCGCCCTGGAGCCCGGCCTCAACGCCCACGCCGCCCTGCTGTCACCCGAAAGCGGCGTGTTCGACAGTCATGGCTACATGCTGGCCCTGCAGGGCGAGATCGAGGCGGCCGGCGGGGCGGTGGTCAGCGCCACGCCGTTCGAGGGCGCGGAAGCCCTGGCCGGCGGCGGCTTCTCGGTGCGGGCCGGCGGGGCCGAGCCGACTACCCTGACCTGCCGTCTGCTGGTCACCGCGCCGGGGCTGTCGGCCCAGGCCGTGGCGGCGCGGATCGCGGGCTATCCCGCCGATCACATTCCCAAGGGCCATTTCGGCAAGGGCGTCTATTTCCGCCTGGCCGGCAAGGCGCCGTTCCAGCGGCTGATCTATCCGCCGCCGATCCCTGGCGCGCTTGGCACCCACTATCGCAACGACCTGGGCGGCCAGGCGGTGTTCGGCCCCGATCTGGAATTTGTGCCGGAGCCGGACTATTCGGTCGACCCGGCCAGGGCCGAGGTCTTCGCCGCCTATATCCGCAAGTTCTGGCCAGGCCTGCCTGACGGCGCGCTGACACCCGACTATGCCGGCGTGCGGCCCAAGCTGCATGGCGCGGGCGAGCCGCAGCCGGACTTCCAGCTGCGCGGCGCCGACGACCATGGTCTTGAGGGGTTGATGGCGCTGTTCGGCATCGAGAGCCCCGGCCTGACCAGCTCACTGGCCATCGGCGAAGAGGTCGCGGCGCGCCTGCTGGACTGATCCGTCGGCTGTCGGCGTCGGGCGAACTCTTCCAGCGTGGGCGGCCCCGGATCGAGGCTGAACAGCTCTCATCCGGGCCTGCCCCCTCGGGCGTCGCCACAGGAGAACGCCACGTTGACACGCTCGACCCACCCGCAGAAGGTCCGCGCGCCTCGCCGCATCGGAGACCAGCCTTGACCAACATCCTGCACGCCATGCTGGGCAAGGGGCTGGGCGGTCTGGAGCGCGTGTTCCTCGATTACCAGCCGATCCTCGAGGCCTATGCCGCCAAGCACGGCGGAATCTGCACGGGCGTGGTGCGCCGGGGTGGGGCGGTCAGCGGGGCCGAGGCCATGCGCTCGCCGCCGCTGGAGGTGATGCCCGCCTTTACCGACTGGGATCCCTGGACCGTGGGCGCCGCCCGGCGACGGGTCGAGACGGTTCATCCGGGCCTGATCCTCAGCCACGGCCAGCGGCCGGCGCGGCTGTTCGGCCGGCTGGCGTCGGCGGGGGTGGTGCAGGCGATCTGTGTGCACAAGCCGGTCTTCGACGTGATCGAGGGCGCCCACTATATCTGCGTCGGACGCCACCTGGCCGAGCTGGCCGTGGCGCGCGGCGTGCCCCCGGCTCAGGCGCACTTCGTGCCCAACGCCGTGGCCGAGCCGACGGCCCAAGCCGATCCCTTCGCCGCGCCGGGCACGGCCATCCGGGTGGTGGCCGCCGGCCGGCTGCATCCCAAGAAGGGCTTCGACATCCTGATCCGCGCCATCGGCCTGCTGCGCGCCCGCGGCCTGGACGTGGTGTGCGACATCGCCGGCGAGGGCGAGGAGCGCGCCCATCTGGAGCGCCTGATCGCCGAGCTGGACCTGGGCGCTGCCGTCAGCCTGATCGGCTGGACGGCCGATGTCTCGGGCTTCCTGGCGATGGGCGACCTTTTCGCCTTTCCGTCGCATCAGGAGGGGTTCCCCCTGGCCCTGCTGGAGGCCATGGCGGTGGCCCTGCCGGTGGTGTCGTCGGCCATTGACGGCCCGGTCGAGATGGTCGTGGACAGCGAAACCGGCCGTCTCGTGCCGCCCGATGATCCGATGGCCTTCGCCGACGCCCTGGCCGACCTGATCGCCGCGCCCGACCTGGCCCGCGCCATGGGCCGGCGCGCCCGCCAAACCGTGCTGCGCGACTATGGCTCGGCCCGCCTGGCGCGGCGCCTTGAAGCGGTGCTGGATCGGATGCTTGAGCCTTCCCGTCCCGGATAAGAAGGCTCTTTTCCAAGTGGAAGCGCGATCTGGCACCGAACCGGCGGCCACTTCGGCGGATCGCGCTTGCGGACTTGATGCCTTGGCCGCGAGAGCGTATGACGCCGCTCCGTTCTGGAACGGTTGGGTAGCTCAGATGGTTAGAGCGGTGGATTCATAACCCACAGGTCGGCGGTTCGATCCCGCCTCCAACCACCAGAACGGATTTCCAAAATCCCTTATCCCGCCAACGGAAACACCCGCGTCTGCTTGACCACGCCATAGGCGAAGCTGGTGTCGATCGAGGCGATGCCAGGGATGGCGTGCAGCCGGCGGCGGATGAAGTCCTCATAGGCCTCCAGGCTCTCGACGATCACCCGCAGCAGATAGTCGTCGCCGCCGGCCAGCAGGAAGCAATCGAGGATCTGGTCGATCCGCGCGACCTGGTCCTCGAAGCCCTTGACCACGTCCTGACCGTGGCGATCCAGCCGCACGCGGATGAAGACGGTGATCGGCAGGCCATAGGCCTTCTGGTCGACCAGGGCGGTGTAGCCGGTGATCACCCCTTCGGCCTCCAGATTGCGCAGCCGGCGCAGGCAGGGGGAGGGCGACAGGTTCACCCGATCAGCCAGGTCCTGGTTGGTCAGGCGGCCGTCCTTCTGCAGTTCGCGGATGATCTGACGGTCCTTGGCGTCCATATCGGGTCCTCGGGGTGGAATCTGCCCAAACTGATGCCTTCACTAGCAGAATTGGCAATCTTCCGCCGATGAATCCGCGTCAGTCTCGTGCCGTAACCACGGAGCACAGTCATGGCGCGCGACCTCATCGAGACCGGCTTTTCAACGCGGGCGATCCACGCGGGCTATGATCCGGCTGACGAGCACGGCGCCCTGACCCCGCCCGTCCACCTGACCTCGACCTTTGCCTTCGACAGCGCCGAGGCCGGCGGCGAGATGTTCGCCGGCACGCGGCCCGGGCACTTCTATTCGCGCATCTCCAACCCGACGACCGACCTGCTGGAGCGCCGGGTGGCCTCGCTGGAGGGCGCCGAGGCCGGCGTCGCCACGGCCTCGGGCATGGGCGCGATAACGGCGGTGATGTGGAGCTTCCTTCGCTCGGGCGACGAGGTGGTCACCGACCAGACCCTGTATGGCTGCACCTTCGCCTTCATGCGCGACGGGCTCTCGCGGTTCGGGATCACCGTCACCCAGGTCGACATGACCGATATGGACGCCCTGGCGGCGGTGGTGTCGGACAAGACCCGGATCATCTATTTCGAGACCCCTGCCAATCCCAACATGCGCCTGGTCGATATTGCCGGCGCGGCGAAAGTCGCGCGGGCCTGCGGGGCCAAGCTGGTGGTCGACAACACCTACGCCACGCCACTGCTGACCCGGCCGATCGCGCTGGGGGCCGACATCGTCGTGCACTCGGCGACCAAGTATCTGGGCGGTCATGGCGATCTGATCGGCGGCATCGCCGTCGGTGGGGTCGAGGATATGGCGCGCGTGCGGCTGACCGGGGTCAAGGACATGACCGGGGCGGTGATGTCACCGTTCACGGCCTTTCTGGTCATGCGCGGCCTCAAGACCCTGGCCCTACGCATGCGCCAGCATTGCGCCGCCGCCGCCAGCGTCGCGACCTGGCTGGAGGCCCATCCGGCCGTGACGCGGGTCTTCTATCCGGGGCTGAAGAGCTTCGCCCAGCACGACCTGGCCCAGCGCCAGATGGCCTTGCCCGGCGGCATGATCGCGTTTGAACTGGCCGGGGGGCACGAGGCCGGGGTGGCGATGATGAACCGCCTGACCCTGATCCGCCGGGCCGTGTCGCTGGGCGACGCCGAGACCCTGATCCAGCATCCGGCCAGCATGACCCACTCGACCTATAGCGCCGAGGAACGGGCAGCGGCGGGCATTAGCGAGGGGCTGGTGCGGCTGTCGATTGGACTTGAGGACGAGGCCGATATCCTCGCCGATCTGGCCGGGGCGCTGGCGACGGCGGCCTTGCCGGTGGTCGCCTGACAGCCCTCAAAGGTTAATGGCGCGGCACCATGATCCGTGAGTCCGATCGTGTGTCGACTATCTAACAAAAGTCACTGGTTTCATAGACTTGTGAGAGGCGGTTGGTCGCGGGAGCGACAAAATTGCGCCGCCTGCACGGCCGATTAACCGCGCCATGCGTTTATGACTTCATGTCCAAGTACGCGCCAGGCGCAGACGGTGATCGGCGGGGCGCAGCCCGTCTCTCGACCCAGAGGGCGGGCAAGCTGCTCTGCGGCGGCTTCGCCTGGGACTGTGTGATCCGTGACGTTTCCGATGGCGGGGTTCGCGTGCAGATGCTGGCCGGTGCGGCCCCCCCCGCCAAGGCCCAGCTCGTCGATCTGGCCGCCGGCCTGGCTCACGATGTCCAGATGGCCTGGCAGAAGGAGCGCGAGGTCGGCTTCAAGATCCTCAAGACCCACGACCTGCGCGGTCTGACCCACGCCTCGGCGCGGACGGCCAAAAACATCTGGGCCGCCTCGCAGGCGCGGATCTCGGCCAGTTAGAGCGCTATTGCGCGAGGCGGACACAAGAAGGCCTCGACGGTCGCCTGCCGAGGCCTTTTGTTGCGCGGGGCAGTAGAGGGGTCAGGCGGCGACTTCGGTGCGCCCGGCGTCGTCGGCCATAGCCCGGACCAGATCCAGCACCTGGCGACGGACCCGGCCGCGCGCGATGCGCGGGAACACCTCGGCCAGCTCCAGGCCTTCGGGCGTCGTCAGGAACTCCTGAACGATGCGCTCGGCGTGCAAGCCCGCGTCATCGGCTTCCGACCCGCCCATGGGGTCGGCCAGGCCGTCGAAGAAGAACGACACCGGCACCTGCAGGGTCTTGGCGATCTCATACAGCTTGCTGGCGCTGACGCGGTTGGCGCCGCGCTCGTACTTCTGGACCTGCTGGAAGGTCAGGCCCAGGGAATCGGCCAGCTGCTCCTGACTGACGCCCAGCAGTTTGCGGCGCATCCGAACGCGCCCGCCGACGTGCAGATCGACCGGATTGGGTCGCCGGCCTTCGGTTTCTTCGCCCATGATTTCGCCTCCAAAGGTTGTCTGTCCTACATGACACGACCGTGACGGCCCGGAAAGTCAGGCGCGGCATTAGGTCGCGCATACGGGACCCATACCCGCCCCGATATGGGTTCAGGTCGGGTTTGCGCCTCCAGGACGCGGTCGAGCAGGGGCAGCAGTCGGGTGTCGATCGGCAAATTGATGATGCCCCGATAGCGTGCCGCAAGGCTGGGCATTGATCAGGCGAGCGCAGACGTGGTCATGGCCAAAGTCGGCAGTGGCCGGGCAAGTTGGGCTTCGACCGCGCCCCGCCGAAAGCCTTTGATCAGGCCGCGACCTCTTCCTCGTCGTCGCCGCTCAGCAGGGCGTTGAGCACGATGGCCAGGCGCTCGGGCTTGATCGGCTTTTCGACCACGTCCTGCATGCCGGCCGCCAGATAGGTCTGGACGTCGGCGGGATCGGCATTGGCGGTCAGGGCGACGATCGGCGTGATGGCCGGCCGGCCGCTCATCTCGCGAATGGTGCGGGTGGCGGTGACGCCGTCCATGCGCGGCATCTTGATGTCCATCAGGATCAGGTCGAAGCGGCCGCTTCGCGCCATGTCCACAGCCTCCACACCGTCGACCGCCTGTTCGGAGGTGCAGTCGAACATGTCGCATAGCGCCTCGGCGACCATGCGGTTGGTGGCGTTGTCGTCGACGATCAGGATGTGGGCGGCGCGGGCGTCAAGGGTCGGTTCGGCCGGCGGCGCCTTGTCGATCTCTGCGGTTGGGGCGACAAAAGCGAAGCGTACGGTCAGGCCTGCGCCGAGATTGGCCTGCGCCTTAACCTCGCCGCCCAGGCCGCGCATGATCCGGTGGGCCAGGGCCATGCCCACGCCCAAGGCCATTTCGGTGCGATCCTCGATGCGCGCCGCGCCCAGCGGCTCGTAAATCCGCGCCAGACGATCTGCGGCCAGCCCCTTGGCATTGTCGCGGACGCTGCCGTCCAGATGCATGCCGTCGGCGCCGATGCGGGCTTGCAGGCAGGCCTCGATAACGCCGCGGCCGCTAGCCAGGGCGCTTTCGATCAGGGCGTCGAACACCTGCAGCAGACGCTCGCCGTCGACCTCGACCCCGCATTCGGGTTCGCCGTCATAGGAGAACAGCAGGGTGGATCCGCCCTCGGCGGCGCGGGCCGACCAGCGGGCCTCGACGGCGTCGGCCAGGTCGCGCAGCCGCACCGGCGCCGGGGCCATCCGCAGTTGGCCCCCGGTCGCGCGGTGCAGGTCGATCGCGCGGCCCAGCATGGCGCCCATGTCGCGGCTGGTCTCGCCGATGGCGCGCACGAAGGCGCTGGCGTCCGGGGTCAGGCGCTGCTGCTCCAGTCGCGCGGTGATGGCCAGGACGCCGTCCAGGTGGTGATTGATGTCGGTGGCTATCCGTTCGACCAGCGCCATGGCGTCTGCGGCCTCGCGCTGGCGACGACGATAGGAGGCCAGCAGCGGGCCTAGTCCGCCCACGCCGACATAGTCTCCCGCCTCATCCACGGCCACGAAGGCGGTGCGGAATACGGGCGAGGGGTTATCGGCGAGGCGGTCGACGAAGGCGCCAAGCTCGGTCCCGACGGGGACCTGGCGCGGATCGCGGTCCATGACCTCGAGGATGGGGCGCTCGCTCAGGGCGTCGCGGGCGACGGCCATCATGCCCATGAACACGTCACGATAGACCACGCCGGTCGGCGTGGCGCCGTCGACGACGGCAACCGAAAAGGCTCGGGGATCTGCGTCGAAGATCGTCCAGACGTCCTGGCAGGACGTGGTGGAGGCGACCGGCGGACGGCGATCAATAAGACGAGATAGCGTTTCCATGCGGCCGCTTCGCTGGCGTCTGTGGGCAATCACCCTGCCTGCCTCGCCCTTGCGGAGTCGTTAAGTCGAGGCCGATTCCCAGGAAAGTTGCTTCACACGCAACCAATTTCGGGATCAAGGGCAGACCATCAGGCAATAAAAAGGGGCGGCGGGATGACCCGCCGCCCCCTGGAGAAGAGCGTCCCGTCAGGGACGGCTGGTTACCACTTCTTGGTGATGCTCACGCCGTAAAGGCGCGGCTCCTGAGTGATGATGTTGGTGAACAGGCCCGAGGAGTCATCGCTGGTATAGGCGTCGATGATCGGAACGTCGTTCATCAGATTCTTCACATAGGCGTCGATCTCCAGGCCCCACTCCGACTTCTCGATCTTGAGGGTCAGGTTGGCGTTGTCCCAGGCTTTGATGCGGTCGTAGTCGGTGTTGTAGACGCGAGCGTACTGGCCCGTCTGGCGGTAGTAGTCGCCGCGCAGCGTGGCCGACCAGCCGGCCGCCATGTCCCAGCGATACTGGGCGCCGACCGAGGTCGTCCAATGCGGCGAGCTGGGCAGCTCATTGCCAGAGATGTCAGCCGCCGTACCTTCGATCGAGTAGCCGGCACCGTAGTTGTAGAGGCCGGTAGCGTTGGCCAGGAAGTTGGCCGTGGGCGCCGGAACGCCTCGGCTCTGCAGGAAGCCGGAGAACACCGCCGGACCGCCGCAGGCGAAGGGCAGGGTGCCGCCCTGGCCGATGGCTAGCAGGGTGGCGACGCCGGCCGAGCTGAGCACGCAGTTGGCGCCGACGCTGGCGTTGGGCAGGCTGGGCCCGACCTTGACCAGGGTATAGGCCGGGTTGCTCTGCGTGCGGTTCATGGTGTCGATCGACTTCACGCCCTTGCCGATCTCGGTGTGCAGGTAACCGACATTGGCGTTGAGGCGCAGATTGTAGATCGGCGACCAGATCGACTCGAGCTCCAAGCCGTAGACTACGGCATTGACGTTCTCGTTGACCGAGGTGCGGTTGACGATCTTCGAGATCTGGTAGCCCTGGTAGTCATAGTAGAAGCCGGTAGCGTTCAGCAGCAGGCTGCCGCCCAGCATCGTGTTCTTGGTGCCCAGTTCGAACGCGTTGACGAATTCCGGAGCGAAGGTCTGGGGGATGCCGACGGCGTTGGCAGGCACGCCGGGATTGAGGCCGCCGCCCTTGTAGCCCTTCGAGTAGAAGGCATAGACCAGGGTGTCATCGGTCATCGACAGCTCTGGCTTGTAATCGAAGCCGAAGCGGCCGGTCAGTTCGCTGAAGCTGACCTTGGCGGTCGGCGTAATCGGGTCGAGGACCAGGCCGGTGCCCGGCGCGAGCAGAACGGTCTTGTAGTTATCGACAGACTTGCGGTCGCGCGTCTGGCGAAGGCCCAGGGTGAACTTCAGCTTGTCATTGGCCTGCCAGTACAGCTCGCCGAACAGGGCGTCCGACTTCAGCCTATAGGGCGTGCGGTTGTCGTAGTAGTTGTGACCCGAACCGTTGGGCGTGGCACCCGTGTCGATGCCGATACAGCTGTTCGGCAGGGCCACAGGATTACAGTTGGGGTTGCCGCCGTTCAGCGGGTTGGTGGCGTTGAGGGCCAGGGCCGACAGGGTCAGCGAGTTGCCGATCACATAATAGTCGGTGACCGTCTCGTAGTCGAAGTGGATGCCGCCGATGTTGAAGTTCAGCGGGCCATCGAAGTTCGACGACAGGCGGATTTCCTGGCTGAACTGTTCGGCCGCATTGGACGAGATGTCCAGGGTGGTGAACTTGTTCGTCCGGCCCGTCTGCGGATCGGTGAAGAAGCCGCCCGGCGTGAAGGGCGTGTTGTTGAACGGCACGGCCGAGACGTTGCGGTTGTAGTCCTGCTTGGAATAGACCGAGTTCTCGCTGTACGACGTCATCGCCGTCACGGTCAGGTCGTCGGTCAGGTCGTAGTTCAGGGTGAACTGATAGACGTCCGACTTGGACTGGTAGATCGGGTCGAACGACGACTCGAACTTGTTCAGATCCTTGTCCGTGGTGTCGCCGGCGTTTACGTCGCCGCTGGTGAAGCCGAAGATGTTGCCCAGTTCGCCGGTCAGCGTGCCCGAACTGTTGACGGTGCCATAGGCGTTGTTGCTGTACAGCGAGCCGGGCAGACAGCCCTGGGTCAGGAAGATACGCGCCGCTCCGGTAGGGACGCCGCCGACCGTGGCGGGGCCGTTGTCCTTGGTGCACAGCTGCTTGCCGGTCCGCGAGCGGGCGTCTTCTTCATCGAAGCGCTCCCACAGGAAGTTGGTGCGCAGTTTTTCCGTCGGATTGAACATCACCGAGATGCGGGTCGAGTACAGATCCCGGTCGTCCACCTTGTTGCCGGTGAACGTGTTGGTCATGAAGCCGTCGCGCTTCAGATAGGCGCCGGCGGCCCGGATGGCGAGCTTGTCGCCGAAGATCGGCAGGTTGATCATGCCGCGGACCTTCTGGGTCCCGTAGTTGCCGACTTCGGCGCGGGCCATGGCTTCGAAGGTGTCGGTCGGCTTGGCGGTGATCAGGTTGACCACGCCGCCGGTGGCGTTGCGGCCGTACAGCGTGCCTTGCGGGCCGCGCAGCACTTCGACGCGCTCCATGTCGTAGAATTCGGCTTCGAACAGGTTGCCCGACTGCTGGGGTGCGTTGTTCAGGTGGACGCCGACGCCGGCGTCGGCCGATGCGCCGACCGCCCGGGCCCCGATGCCGCGGATCTGGAAGTTGAAGCTGTTGGTGAAGTTGCTCTTGGCGAAGCTGACGTTCGGAATGGCAAGCTGAAGATTCGGACCCCCGTCGATCTTCTGGGCTTCAAGCGTGTCCTGGCTGAAGGCGGAAACCGCGATCGGCACGTCCTGAAGGGCTTCTTCCTTCTTCTGGGCGGTGACGACCAGTTCCTCGATGACCGTGGACTGCTGGCTGGTCTGGGCCAGCACGGGTGTGGCGACGGCTGCGAGCACGGCCGCCGAAGCGCCCATGGCCAGCAGGCTCCGCAAACGCGAAGATTGCGACATTCGAATTCCCTCCCTGAACGCCGCGGCTCCTTATGGCGGACCCTGCGTGCGTCGCTTGTTTCCTCGGCGCCGTACAATTCGCGCTACGCGGGCGTACGGCGGACCCCTCGCAGCATAGGCAGATTGCATACTTGCGTTCTTTGACTGTCAACTGCCGCCAGCCTAAGTGAACAGCGATAGGTTACACCTTTTCACTTTCCCTGGCATCACTTTCTCCTGTTTGGGGCAAGTTTCCACCGATATTAGAAAAGTGGGTTTGGCGCTTACCTAGCGGCAATCTCGGCTAAGGCGCTTTAAACCCGGGCGCTATGGTCTGCGGCCTCCTCCCGTGTTGGGCGATTGCGGCCTTGGGTATTGGCGTGTTCGCTGTTTTTCGGGGCTTGATGCGCCCTGACGAGCGATCGTCAGACTCCACCAGCGCCGCTCGACCGTTTCGAGCTGTCGCCGCCTGGTGTAGAGGGAGCCATGGCTTTCTGTTTCCACCCTTGTGTAGCCCGGCGCGCGCCGGGCCGGAGATCCGTTCATGACTGACGCCGCCCTGGTGCTGTTCTCCGGCGGCCAGGACAGCAGCGTCTGCCTGGCCTGGGCGCTGGAGCGCTATGCCCGCGTCGAGACGGTCGGCTTCGACTACGGCCAGCGCCACGTCATCGAGATGGAGGCGCGCGTCGATGTGCGGCATCAGATCGCCGCCCGTTTCCCGCACTGGGCCGAGCGCCTGGGCGAAGACCATGTAATGGACCTCAAGGGTTTCGGCGCGGTCGCGCAAAGCGCCCTCACCGCCGACCGGGCCATCGAGATGACCGACCGCGGCCTGCCCTCGACCTTCGTGCCGGGCCGCAACCTGGTGTTCCTGATCTATGCTGCGGCCCTGGCCGACCGGCGGGGCATTCCGGTCCTGGTCGGCGGCATGTGCGAGACCGACTTCTCGGGCTATCCCGACTGTCGGCGCGATACGCTGGACGCGATGCAGACCGCGCTGAACCTGGGCATGGATCGCGACTTCCGCATCGAAACCCCGCTGATGACCCTGACCAAGGCGGAAACCTGGGCCCTTGCCAAGGCGCTGGGCGGCGAGGATCTGGTCGATCTGATCGTAGTCGAGAGCCACACCTGCTACCGCGGCGAGCGCGGCGACCTGCACCCCTGGGGCCACGGCTGCGGCGACTGCCCGGCCTGCGAGCTGCGCCAGAAGGGCTATGAGGACTGGGACGCCGCCGGTCGTGCGGTGCTGGTCCCGTGACCTACAGCGTCAAGGAAATCTTCCTCACCCTGCAGGGCGAAGGCGGTCAGGCGGGCAAGGCGGCGGTGTTCTGCCGCTTTTCCGGCTGCAACCTGTGGACCGGCCGCGAGCAGGACCGCGCCAAGGCCGTCTGCACGTTCTGCGACACCGACTTCGTCGGCACGGACGGCGAGAACGGCGGCAAGTTCGCCACGGCCGAGGCCCTGGCCGACGCGGTCGAGGCCCAGTGGACCGGCGGGCCGAACGACCGGCTGGTCGTCTGCACCGGCGGCGAGCCGCTGCTGCAACTGGACCCGGCGGCCCTAGACGCCCTGCACGCCCGGGGCTTCATGATCGCGGTCGAGAGCAACGGCACGCTCACCGCCCCGGACGGCATCGACTGGGTCTGCATCAGCCCCAAGGCCGACGCGCCCGTCGTGCAGACCCGGGGGCAGGAACTGAAGCTGGTCTATCCGCAGGACAAGGCCCTGCCCGAGCGGTTCGAAAGCCTGGATTTCGAGCGCTTCTACCTGCAGCCGATGGATGGTCCCGATCGCGACCGGAACACGCAATTGGCCGTCGCCTATTGCCTTTCCCACCCTCAATGGCGTTTAAGCGTCCAAACACATAAATATCTCGGCCTGCCCTGACGGATAAGGCGCTCGAACTGGTGACAGGGTCGTTGCGCTAGAGCCTCCCAGGCCCTGTCAAAAGAAGTACCTGATGAAGCCTGTCTTCGAGATCACGAAGGCCGCGACGTTCGACGCGGCTCACTACATCGAGCAAGGTCCCGCAGACCATCGCTACCGCAAGCTGCACGGCCACTCGTTCAAGGTGGAGGCCAGCGTGAAGGGGCAGATGCAGGACGCGGGCTGGGTCGCCGACCTCGAGGGCCTGGACACGGCGCTCAAGGCCGTGGCGACCGAGCTGGATCATGGCCTGCTGAACGATCGCCCTGGTCTGGAAAGCCCGACCCTGGAGCGCCTGTGTCTCTATTTCGCGCAGCGCCTGACGCCGACCTTTCCAGGTCTGTCGCGCGTGGTGATCTCGCGTCCGACCATCGGCGAAAGCTGCGCGCTTTGCCTCTAGAAGCTCACATCTAGCGCGAGCGCTTCCACGCTTCGTATTCGCGCTTGTCGCGGTCCTTGGCGCTTTCGCCTGGGATCACCGCCTTGCCGGTGGCGACGACGGCCTTGCCGCCGACCTTGGCGGCGCCCCCGACCACGGCGCCGGTGACGCCGATGGCGGTGCCGGCCACCATGCCGACGGCGCTGGCCGCGATGCAGCCCTGCAGGCTCAGGCCAAGCGCGACCAGGGCGATGGTGGAGATCAGACGTTGGACGGTCATGGCTCGCTTATCCCGGCTAACAGCGGCCTCATGATGGCTAACAGGTCTTAAGACCGGCTTAGCCGAAGTCGATGGCGATCGCGTCCTCGTCGCGCCGCCAGGGGCCCTTGTATCCGGCGGCCACCTGCCGTCGCCGATCAGGGCCGAAATAGCCTTCGCAGCGGATGAACGGGCGGGGATGCTCGATCAGCAGGGTCAGGCGATGCACCAGGCTGCGACCCGTGACCGGCTTGGTCAGGAACTCGTTGACCCCGGCGTCGCGGGCGTCCTGGACGCGTCGCATCGTTGAATGGCCGGTCACCATCAGCACCGGCGCGAAGGGGTTGGGACTGGCGGGCGAGCGGCGCAGCAGATTGACGAACTCGATGCCGCCCAGCAGACCCATCTTCAGGTCGGTAATGACGATGTCGATCGGCACGCGCTGCATCATTTGCAACGCCTCGGCACCGTCGATGGCCTCGAAGATGTTCCGGACGCCGATAGCGCGCAGCATCTCGGTCAACAGCAGCCGCATGTGCTGATTGTCGTCGACGATCAGGATTTTCAGGGTGTCGAAGCGCACGCGTTTTCTTGAACCCTGACGCGCACTAGCGCAACCTATGCGCGAATCAATCGCAAGACATCCGCATGGGAGGAAGCATTACAACCTTGCAATGTGCGAGGTCAACCCAGAAACCTGAGTGTTTTCAGTGATCAGATCATGTTGGATAAAGTTGACCGACCCGTGATCTCAGAAACGGTCAGTCTGGCCAGGACGATAGGCCCCGCCACCGGTCTGGGCGCGATGGCGCAGAAAGGCGTCGGCCAGCACGCAGGCGCTCATGGCCTCGACCACCGGCACCCCGCGAATGCCCACGCAGGGGTCGTGACGGCCCTTGGTGCGCAGCTCGACCTCGTGGCCGGCCTCGTTGACCGTGTCGCGCGGGATCAGGATCGACGAGGTCGGTTTGAAGGCCACGCGGGCCACCACCGGCTGACCGGTCGACAGTCCGCCCAGCACGCCGCCGGCATGGTTGGTCAGGAATACCGGTCCGTCATTGCCCATCCGCATCTGGTCGGCATTGTCCTCGCCGGTCAGGGCGGCCGAGGCGAAGCCCTCGCCGATCTCCACGCCCTTGGCGGCGTTGATCGACATCAGGGCCGCCGCCAGCTCGGCGTCCAGCTTGCCATACAGCGGCGCGCCCCAGCCGGCCGGCACGCCGGTCGCCTCGACCTCGACGATGGCCCCGGTCGAGGAGCCGGCCTTGCGGATCTTTTCCAGGTGCTCTTCCCAGACCGGAATGATCGCCGCATCGGGCGACCAGTAGGGATTGTTCTCCACCTCGCTCCAGTCCCAGCGCGAGCGGTCGATGGCGTGCGGACCGATCTGCACCAGGGCCGCGCGCACCGTGACGCCGGGGATCACCAGCCGGGCGATGGCCCCGGCGGCGACCCTGGCGGCGGTCTCGCGGGCCGAGCTGCGGCCGCCGCCGCGATAGTCGCGCACGCCGTACTTGGCGAAATAGGGATAGTCGGCATGGCCCGGCCGGAAGGCCTGGGCGATCTCGCCATAGTCCTTGCTGCGCTGGTCGGTGTTGTCGATCATCAGGCTGATCGGCGTGCCGGTCGTGCGCTGGCCGTCGCTGCGGCTGTCCTCGAACACGCCCGACAGGATGCGCACCGCGTCCGGCTCCTGGCGCTGGGTGACGAACTTGCCCTGGCCGGGGCGGCGCTTGTCGAGGAAGTCCTGGATCATCTGCGCCGTCAGGGCGATGCCGGGAGGGCAGCCGTCGACGACGCAGCCGAGCGCCGGCCCATGGCTCTCGCCCCAGGTGGTGACGCGGAACAGATGACCAAAGGTGTTGTGCGACATGGCGGGGCTTCTAGCGGAAAGCGGGGTGCGGGGCAAAAGCGATTGGGAGATGCTCCCCCTCCGGGGGAGCTGTCGGCGGAGCCGACTGAGGGGGCTAATGCGGCTTAGGCCGAGCTGGCCCCCTCCGGCCCTCTGGGCCACCTTCCCCAGAGGGGGAGGATCTGCCGCTCACCCCCGAACCTTCGCCGCATCGGCCAGGTAAAGCTCCAGGTTGGTCCAGCCCGAGCCGCCCTTGGCCGGCGCCGCGCCATCGGCCGTCTTCGGATTGAGCCCGTGCGCCGCTTCCCACCCATCGGGCATGCCGTCGCCGTCGGCATCCGGCGCGGCGAGGCCGGGCGCCAGCACCGGCCAGCCGCCGACGTCCTGTTCGTTGTTGATGATCCTTCCGGTCCGGGTCTTCACGCCTTCGATCACGCGCACATCGACGGCGTCGCGCGCCACCGAGGCTCCGGCGTCGGCCAGCACGCGCTCATAGGCGCTGGCGGCGGGATCGGCGGCGATGGGGGCGATGTCGAGCGGCGCGGCCTGCCGATAGCCTTCCACTTGCAGGCCGGTGACCAGGCTCCACGGGTCGGCCGGAACCACGCCGTTCATGCTGTTGCCGGCGAAATAGGCCCGAGCCAGGCTGTTGCTCTCGTTGAAGGCGATGGCCCTCTCGGAGCTGGGGCCCATGACATAGGCGTTGTCGACGAAGGTGTAGGCGACCAGCGCCGCCTTGTCGGCGTCATAGCCGGCATGGCCCTTGCCCCAGTTGTAGAAGACGTTGGAGCGGAACTCGATGAAGGCCCCGACCGGGTCCTTGTCAGGCCCGTCATAGTTGCCGGGACGCGGCATGCGGGCCAGGTGATTGGCCCACAGATTGTGGTGGAAGCTGATCTTCGAGCCCCGGCCGCCGCGGATCAGGCTGCCATAGCCGTGGTCGCCCTTGGCGTGGATCGAGTGGGCCAGGCTCTCGCTGATGATCGACCACTGCACGGTCAGGTCATGAAAGCCCTGGTCAGGGCCATCGAAACGGGCCGAGGCTGACAGGGTCTCGTCCACTGACCAACTGGCCGAGACGTGATCCAGGATGATCCGGCGACCCTTGGAGATCCAGATCGCGTCGCCTTCGGTGCGGCTTTCGGCGCCCAGGCGCGAACGGATGAAGCGGATCACCACATCGTCGGCGGCCACGATCAGGGTCTGGTCGCGCAGGGTGATGCCGCCGCCCGGCGCGGTCTGGCCGGCCAGGGTGATCTGGCCGTTGGCGATTTTCAGCGGGGTCTTCAGGGCGATCGTACCGGCCACATCGAACACCACGGTGCGCGGCCCCTTGGCCTCGACGGCGGCGCGCAGCGAGCCGCGGCCAGCATCGTCGAGGTTGGTGACCTTGATCACTGCCCCGCCGCGTCCGCCGACGGACAGGCGGCCTGCGCCCTCGGCACCGGGAAACGCGACCACCTCTTTCGGCGCGGCTACGCTGGACGCGGTGGCGCAGGCGGTCAGGGCGAGGGTCAGGGCGGCCAGGCTGGCGGCGTTGTGAAGCGGGCGGCGCATGGCGTGTTTCATCCCCGGTGGAGCGGCGTCTGCAGCGCCGGTGTCGAGGCGCGAGGATGGCGGCGAGGAGGAGCTTTGTCCACCGGTGTCATTTCACCATCGAAGTCTGGCGGACACGGCTTCGCAGCCTCGCGCGGAAACCGCCGAAGAGGTGGGAAGGGTCGCGGAGCGTCCGGGCCTCGCCCGGAGGATGGGATAGTTGAATACCGTTTCGACGAAGACGAACGCTCCGCGTGATCGTTATCCCTCTGGCCGGGGCGCGCGGGTCTGGTTCAACCTCATGCCGCCACCCGGATTCCATCCTCCTCGCGACGGACCCAGCCCTGAAGCTGCAAGCCACGCCGATTCCGGAGGAACCCGGAGCGAACCTTCGGACGGGCGGAGGCCTTGGCTTGCCCCCGATAGGCGGGTTTACGTCACCCGCCCTCTCTTTAAACCGGCCGCCCGGGCCTTGGCCCGAACGGTGGTCCCGCTCGATCACCCCTGACAGCCGTCGCTGGTCGCCGGCCGGACGCCCTTCCCGCGCTGTCAGGTGAGATTGAGTATGCGGGCGGTTTCGACGCGTCTGATTGGCGCGATCAAGTTTTTTACAAGTGGTTGATTGGGCTGGATTTTGTTCTGGAAAGAACGGGGATTGAAGGCGGCGTATCCCCGTACGCCCAGCCCTCTCCCAGAGGGAGAGGGAGGGACCCACGCTTGCGTTGGAGGGTGAGGGGTTACACTGTTAGCCGTCTTGGAGCCCGAAGGCCCTGCCTTGTCCGGAGGGGCTTCGCAAACCCCTCATCCTCCCACGCCTGCGGCGCGGGCCCCTCCTTCTCCCTCTGGGAGAAGGGTTCGATCTGGGCGCCCCGCCCCCCTGCGCGCCGAAGGGAGCCATCCTCAAATCTCACGGCGAGACGATCGCCGGTCTGTCCAGGTTACTCCAGGACGGCGCTCCGCGCCGCCGCGGAGCGGCTGGCCGCAGGCCAGTCCTTGACCAACCTGGACAGACCGGCACGCTGCAGCCTCCAAGAGATTTAAGGATAAGCGGGACGCGGGGCGTCCGCTTTCGGGCGGGTAGGCAAGGGCCGTTTTCGACCGAGGCTGTGGAAAAACGCGTTTTGAGATTTAGGGTCAGCGCGACGACTTGTTCGGCATCGATCGAAACAAAGGGCTGACCGCAGGATGAGGCGCTGATTGAGGGGCGCGATCAGGCCCTGATGGCCTGCATCAGGGGGATGACCCCGAAGATCTTGATCATCCGCTTGATGTTTTAGGCCAGGACGTGGAGGCTCATCTCGGTTCGGACTT
>JANOSS010000076.1:0-38281 GCA_031415995.1 Caulobacter sp.
ATCGCCGCTGTTGGGCCGGATCCAGGCGCCTCCCCCCGCGACAGGGACAGCTATGATTATGCAGGAGGTTTGGGCTCCGAGGATTGGCGCGATCGATTATTTTATAGGGCGTTGATTTCGTTGAGCTCGGCACCGGAAAGAGCGGGGATAGACTGCGCTGTATCCCCGCACTTGCCCCCTACGGGCGGCTGCGCAGCCGTCTTCCCCCGGAGGGGGAAGATGAAGAGCGCTGATCTCATCTTCCCCCTCCGGGGGAAGACGACCGCGATAGCGGTCAGGAGGGGGCATGCGGCGGTGGCCGTGGAAACCCCGCCCGCCTTCGCGCCGAAGGGAGCCATCCTCGAATCTCAAGGCGAGACGATTGCCGAGCCCCTCAGAACGCTCCCTGCGACATATTAGCCATGGCCTTGCCCTGAGCGCCGACCCCAAGCACAACTTGGTCATCGATAGGTCCCCACCGTCGGTACCCGCTGGCCGGGGATGCTTTTATATCCCCGGCCGGCTCCCCTCCCCGACATCAGATCTGACGCCGCCGCCAACCGGCCCCTTGCGCTCGCCGTGGCTATCGCCCTGATGAACGGCGAGGATGCTGGCGGTGCGCCGTCATGAAATCGCTTGGCGCGCCTCATTTGTACGATAATAAATCGGCAGAGAGTTCAGGGAGCTGCGGCGTGAGCATCATCAGAGTCGGGATCGTCGGGGTCGGCAAGATCGCGCGGGATCAGCACATCCCCGCCATAGCGGTCGATCCGGGCCTGGAGCTGGTCGCCGTGGCCAGCCGCAGCCGGCCGGACGTGGGCGTCCCCGCTTTCGAGGCGCTGGAGGAGATGCTTCAGAGCGGGATCGCCCTGGACGCCGTCGCCCTGTGTACCCCGCCCCAGGTGCGGCGCGAGATGGCGCTGACGGCCCTGCGGGCCGGCAAGCACGTCTTCCTGGAAAAGCCGCCCGGCGCGACCGTGGGCGAGGTCGGCGACCTCTCTGCCCTGGCCGCCGAGCAGGGCGTGACCCTGTTCGCCAGCTGGCACTCGCGCTTCGCCGCCGGAGTACCCGCCGCCAAAGCGTGGCTGGCCGCCCGCACCCTCCACAGCGTCGACATCCAGTGGCGCGAAGACGTGCGCCGCTGGCATCCCGGCCAGACCTGGATCTGGGAGGCCGGCGGCCTGGGCGTCTTTGATCCCGGCATCAACGCCCTGTCGATCCTGACCGAGATCATGCCCCGTGAAGTGTTCGTCACCGATGCGCGGCTTCAGGTTCCGGAAAACGTCCAGTCGCCGGTCGCGGCGCACCTGGCCATGACCGACATCAACGGCGTCAGAATCACCGCCGACTTCGACTTCCTGCAGACCGGCCCGCAGACCTGGGACATCACGGTCGTCGCCGACGAGGGGATCCTGCGCCTGTCGAGTGGCGGGGCCATCATCGAGATCGACGGCCAGCCGGTGGTCCAGGCCGCCGACGCTGAGTATCCGGGGCTGTATGGGCGGTTCGGCGACCTGATCCGGGCGGGCAAGTCGGAAGCCGACGTGCGGCCTTTGGCCCTGGTGGCGGATGCTTTTCTGGTCGGGACGCGGGAGCTGGTCGAGGCGTTTATCGAGTAGGTCGACGCGACTGGCCCCCTCCGCGCCTTCGGCGCTCCTCCCCCAGGAGGAGGAAGATGAGAGCGTCTTCCCCCTCCGGGGGAGGACGACCGCGTAGCGGTCAGGAGAGGGCCTGCGGAGTCTGCCGCTAGTTCACCTGCCGCGTCCGCCCCTCCCAGTACGGCGCGCGCAGTTCCCGGCGCAGGATCTTTCCTGACGGATTGCGCGGCAGGACGTCGATGAAGTCGATGCTCTTGGGCGCCTTGAACGCGGCGATCCGCGTGCGGGCAAAGGCGATGATGCTGTCGGGATCGCGCGGCGCGCCGGGCTTGAGGGCCACCACCGCCTTGACCGCCTCGCCCCACTTGTCATCGGGCACGCCGATCACCGCCACTTCAGCCACGTGCGGGTGGCCATAGACGGCGCTCTCGACCTCGGCCGGATAGATGTTCTCGCCGCCCGAGATGATCATGTCCTTCACCCGGTCGTGGATGAACAGATAGCCGTCCTCGTCCAGATAGCCGGCGTCGCCGGTGCGCAGCCAGCCGTCGCCGTCGATGGTGGCGGCGGTGGCCTCATCGAGCTTCCAGTAGCCCGCCATGTTGGCGCTGGAGCGCACGGCCACCTCACCCACGGTGTTGGGCGGCAGGCTGGCGCCGGCCTCATCCATGACTTTCAGCTCGACCCCCGGCATCGGCAGGCCAGCCGAGCGCATGCGCGCATTGCCGGCCGGGTCATGGTCCTCGGGCGGCAGATAGACGACGGTGCCGGTGGTCTCGGTCATGCCGTACTGCTGGACGAAGCCGCAGCCGAACACCTCCATGCACTCGCGCAGCAGATCCAGCGGGATGGGGGCGGCGCCGTACAGGATGTGGGACAGGCGCGAATAGTCGACCTCGCGAGCCCTGGGCTGGCGCACCACGATCTGCAGGGCGGCGGGCACCATGAACATCTTCGAGATCCGGTCGTGCTCGATATAGTCCAGCACCTTGAACGGATCGAACTCGCGCGCCACCACGCCCTTGGCGCCGTTCAGCAGGCCCACCAGGCCCCAGCCGGTGCCGCCGATATGGGACACAGGCATAGCCACCAGGCTGACATCCTCGGGGCCCCACTGGTTCCAGGCCAACGGGTTCTCGGCGGCCAGCTTGCGCATGGACAGCAGGTTGTCATGGGTCAGCATGGCGCCCTTGGGGCGGCCCGTGGTGCCCGAGGTATAGAGCTGGATGGCGATGCCGGCGGTCTTGATCGCGACCTTGGGATCGGTGTCGGCTTGCGCGTCGCGCCAGGCCTCGAACGTGCGGTGGGCGTCGCCCGCCACCGGTTCCATGACCACCACCTCGGGTCGCCAGGTCAGTTCGGCGGCGACGCTCTCGATCTGGTCGACCAGTTCGGGGCCGACGAAAACCAGCTTGGCGTCGCTGTCGCCGACGATATAGGCGACCTCGGGCGGGGCCAGCCGCCAGCCGATCGGCGCGGTGACCACGCCCGCCTTGGCCGCGCCGAACAGCAGCTCGAAATAGAGGTCGCTGTTCTTGCCCACATAGGCGATCCTGTCGCCGATCTTCAGGCCCGCCGCCAGCAAGGCGTTGGCGACCTGGTTGGTCTTGCGGTCAAAGCCCGCGAAGGTGGTGTCCCGCCCTTCGAAGCTCAGGGCCACGGCGTCCGGCCGGGCCTCGGCATGATGGCGGGCGACGTCGCCCAGGGTCGGCATGCGGTCAAAGTCGATGGCTGACATACGCCCTGATCTCCCTTTGTCCCGGCGCGCGGCGTGTCAATCCACCGCTTCCGCTCGGGTCAAACAGATGTTGGGGCGTCTTTACCCGCAGGTAAAGCCATGCCGTTGCGGCAAGGGGCTCACAAAACGCTAGAACCAGGCCCTGACGCCGAACACCACGCTGGTCTGGCCCGTCCGCTCGCCGGCCGCGCGGGCCAGACCCGCAGCGTCGCCGAACGTGCGATGGCGCAGCACGCCGACATAGGGCGCAAACTCACGGCGGATCTCGTAGCGCAGGCGCAGGCCCAGTTCGGCGTCGCTCCCGCTCTCGGCCAGGCTGGTCTCGACCTTCGACTGCAGGATCAGGCGGGTCGTCAGGCGCAGGTCGTGCGAGGCCTCGATCCGGACCGACAGGTCACCGCGATCCGACAGGAAGGCCGCCGCGCGGGTCTCGATCCAGTAGGGCGCGACACCCTCGACGCCCAGGGTGACATAGGTTCGGCCCTTGGGTTCGACATCCACCCGCAGGCCGGCCTCGAGATCGAAATAGGGACCGATCGGCCGGGCGTGCAGAGCCTGCAGTTCGGCGCTCTCCCAGCCGTGGCCGTCGACATGCTCACCGCGCGCCTTGACCGCCCACCTGCCGAAGTCGTCGCCAAACCAGCCCTCGCCCTCGAAGGCCGTGGCGTCGGCGCCCTGGCTAAAGCGGCGCTCGGCCTGGTCGGCCAGGACCATCCAGTAGCGTCCACCGCCATGCTCCTGGCGCAGCACCGCCCGGGCCGAGGCCATCAAGGCGGGGGCAAAGAAGCGCTCGGCCGCGTAGTCGGTCGGCACCGGCGGCACCTTGGCGGCGACGGTCGGCGGGGCCATGGTCGACATGTCGTGGCCCGCATGGGGATCGGCCATCTTTGACATGTCGTGGCCGGCGTGTGGGTCGACCGGCGCGGCCTGCTGAACCGGCACGGGCGGCGGCGTCATCTGGTGATGCTCGTGTTGCATCAGGGCCAGGGCCATCACAAGCGCCGCGCTCATGCCGGCGCTCCGTCGAGCGGCCGCACGGTGACGACATTGAACATCCCCGCATGCATGTGCATCAGCATGTGGCAGTGAAAGGCCCAGTCACCGGGCTCGTCGGCGGTCAGGTCAAAGGCCACCTTGCCGCCGGGGGCGACATTGACCGTGTGCTTGCGCGGCTGGTGCCCCTGATGGCCGTTCACGACCTCGAAGAAATGGCCGTGCAGGTGGATCGGATGGGCCATCATGCTGTCATTGACCAGCAGCACCCGCACCCGCTCGTCGCGCTGGAAGGCGATGGGCTTTTTCAGCGGACCAAAGGCCTCGCCGTCAAAGGCCCACATGAAGCGCTCCATATTGCCGGTCAGGTGGATCTCGACCGTACGGCCCGGAGGGCGCGGATCGGGATTGGGGTCCAGCGAAACGAGATCGGTATAGAGCAGCACCTTGTGGCCGACGTCCTCCAACCCCTGCGGCGGCTCGCCCAGGCGGTCCATCGGCATGGGCGAGATGGTCTGCACGCCCGGCCCCAGCCTGACGCCCGGCGCATTGGCGCCGTCGCGCATGTCCATGCTCATCCCCGACATGTCGTGGCCGGCGTGGGCGGACATGTCCATGCCCATGTCCTTCATGGTCGCCAGAGGACGGGCGCGCAGGGCCGGGACCGGCGCGCTCAGGCCCAACCGAGGGGCCAAGGTCCCGCGCGCCATCCCCGAGCGATCAGAAGCCTCGGCCACCAGGGTGAAGGCGCGATCCTCCGTCGGCTGGACGATCACGTCATAGGTCTCGGCCGGCGAGATCTGGAACTCTTCGACGCTCACGGGCCGCACGTTCTGGCCATCGGCCTGAACCACGCTCATCGCCAGGCCCGGGATCCGGACATTGAAGATCGTCATGCCGCCGGCGTTGATGAAGCGCAGCCGCACCCGCTCGCCAGGCGCGAACAGGCCCGTCCAGTTGTCGCCGGAACCCTGGCCATTGATCAGGTAGCGATAGACCGAGCCCGTGACGTCGAGGACGTCGGTCGGATCCATCCGCATCTTCGACCATTCAACGCGGTCCTTCAACGACTGGTCGCGACCGGCCAGCAGTCCAGCCACCGTCTGCTTCTGATCATTGAAATAGCCGGCGTGAGCCTTCAGCTTTCGCATCAGTTGGTGCGGATGCAGGAAACTGTAGTCCGACAGAACCACTACGTGCTCGCGGTCATAAGCCACGGGATCGGACGCCGCCGGATCGATGACGATGGGGCCATAGACTCCCTCCTGCTCCTGCATGCCCGAATGGCTGTGATACCAGTACGTCCCCGCCTGCCGGACCTTGAACTCATAGACAAAGGTCTCGCCCGGCTTGATCCCCGGAAAGCTGACGCCCGGCACGCCGTCCATCTGGAACGGCACCAGCAGGCCATGCCAGTGGATCGAGGTATCCTCGGAAAGGGCGTTGGTCACCGACAGCCGGACGCTCTGGCCTTCTTTCAGGCGGATCAGCGGTCCCGGCACGGTGCCGTTGACGGCCATTGCGTGGCCCGCCTTGCCGTCGACCGTCATGGGCGCATGGCCGATGGTCAGGCGGATGTCCTCGCCGCTCAGCACCTCGGGCGCCTTGCCGGTTCCGGCCCGCGCCCAGGCGGGCAGCAGGGATGCAACGCCCACCCCCGTCGCGGCGGCGAGCATCTGTCGGCGGTCGAGGGCCTGCATAGTGATCACGTCTCCGGTTTGCGGCCCAGACGGCGCGCGCCCGGCTCCACACCTCAGGACATTTGGGATATCACCTGTCACATGTCCAGAAGCACGCCCGCCACAATCGTCCTGGGCAAGGCCGGGGTCGCGTTCGACCTGACGACCTATGACTACGACCCCGGCCCCGAACGGGTGGGTCTGCAGGCCGCAGAAGCCCTGGGCGAGGATCCCGCCCGGGTGCTCAAGACCCTGGTGGTGCTGCTCGACGGCAAGCCGGCCTGCGTGGTGCTGCCCTCCGACAGGGAGGTCAGCATGAAAAAGCTGGCGGCGGCGCTGGGCGGCAAGTCGGCGGGCATGATGCCCGTCCCCGACGCCGAACGGATCACTGGCTACAAGGTCGGCGGCGTCAGCCCGTTCGGCCAGAGGAAGCGCCTGCCCACGGCGGTCGAGGAAGCCGCCCTCGCCCAGCCCTATGTGTTCGTGAACGGCGGCCAGCGCGGCCTGCAGATGCGGCTGGCACCCGCCGATCTGGTCGCGGCGCTGGGGGCGACAGCGGCGTCGATTGTGGCCTGAACGGGGTCGCTTGAAATCCTGCGCGCTTCTCGCCTATAAGCCCCGCTTCCGTCCTGGTGCGGTTGGGTAGCTCAGATGGTTAGAGCGGTGGATTCATAACCCACAGGTCGGCGGTTCGATCCCGCCTCCAACCACCAGAACGGCCAACCCAGAAGTCTATGGCTGTTCGGCCGATTGACGAAGTTGGCCAAGTTCCCGTGCAAAACGATGCCGATAGGACCGCCGCGCTCTTGGGTGGCCCACAGGGTCAGTCGCTGTTCATCCAAGGACTTCATGCGGGCCTTGGTCACATCGTTGGCGGTCGGCGCAAGGCCTAAAACGCGTCCCCGCAGCGCGCTCGGCGACACGTGTCCGATCGCGCTGATGAACGGCGCCGGGTCATGGGGCCCGCCCGGTACGTGACCGGCGAGAAATCCCGGCCCGACCTGGTCCAAGGCTGGGGCAAGGTCACGAGCAAAAACGCTCGCCCCAGATATCTTCATGCAACGCAGACAGTCTTTAACTATAGAATTTTATTGACCTTTTCGCAGCATGGCATGCTTGGCGCATGACAGCCACGCTCGGACAGCAGCGACAAGGCCAAGATTTTGGCGTGGCATCAAAACGGGTGTAAGAGCGTTCCGCATCTGGCATGGTCTTCCGGATGAACAGAACAGGCACTGATATGGCGATAGACGCCAATGTCTGTATCCCTGACGGTCGCCATATGCGGCTTGTGACGGATAGCCCGATCCCTTCGGTGATCAGCGATCCGCGATTGCCCGACAATCCGATCATCGCCTGCAACGAGGCCTTTTGCGAGCTCACGGGCTATCCGCCCGAGGAGGTGGTGGGGCGCAACTGCCGTTTCCTGTCGGGACCGGCTACTGAGCCGTGGCTGACCGAGGAAATCCGTCGCGGGGTGCGCGAACATCGTCCCGTGCTCGTCGAGATCCTGAACTACAAGCGCAATGGCCAACCCTTTCGCAACGCCGTCCTTGTCGCGCCGATCTACGACGAGGAAGACGCATTGCTGTACTTCCTTGGCTCTCAGGTCGAAATCGATGCCGATGCGGCGGCGCCTTCGAGCATGCGCCGGATCCGGTCTGCGGAAATGGTGAAGTCGCTGTCGCTGCGGCAAGGTCAGGTGCTCAAGCTGGTCGCCAACGGGCTGTTGAACAAGCAGATCGCGGCCCACCTGAATCTGGCCGAGAAGACCGTCAAGATGCACCGCGCCATCCTGATGAATCGGCTGGGGCTGCATACGACAGCCGACCTGATCCGCCTCGCCGTCGAGGCTGGCCTCTAGACCGTCATTGTCGCAGATACGGCAGAAAGTCCGTATCGCCGAAAACTTGACCGCAGCCTATCCCGGCGAGGTTGTCACAGCGGCATGGCTGCGCGCTCCGAGTTCTGCGTGCGCGGTCGGCATTCATGTTTCCAGTAATGCCGCTGTCACGACGCTTCGGGGGCCCGAAGATCGTCTCACTATGATCGTGCGACCTCCGCAACACCCCTGCCCGGCGCACTCGCGCTGCGGACAACTGCGACGGAGACTTAGATGGATACCGTTACACCCTTCCAGTACGAGCTGATCTATAACGCGTTCTCATTCACTTTTGCGGCGATGGCCGCCGCCACGATCTTCTTGTGGCTTAGCCGGTCGCAAGTCGCGCCGGCCTACCGCACGGCCCTGACACTTTCGGGCGTCGTCACCGCTATCGCGGCCTATCATTATTTCCGCATCTTCGAGAGCTGGCACGACGCCTACACCTTCAAGGACGGCGTGGTGACGGCGACCGGCGTCGCCTTCAACGACGCCTATCGCTACGTCGATTGGCTTCTGACGGTGCCCCTGCTGCTCATCGAACTGATCCTTGTGATGCGCCTGTCACGCGCCGAGACGACGTCGAAGTCGGTCACCCTCGGGCTGGCCGCAGCGCTGATGGTCGTGCTGGGCTACCCCGGCGAAATCGCCACCGACATGGCGACACGCGCCTTGTGGGGCTCGCTGTCGATGATCCCCTTCCTCTACATCGTCTACGAACTGTTCGTCGGTCTGGGCAAGGCGATCAAGGAGCAGCCAGCCGCCGCGCAAGGGCTGGTTCGCACGGCACGCCTGGTGACGGTTGCGTCATGGGGCTTCTATCCGATCGTCTTCTTCGCGCCGTTCATGGGCCTGACCGGCGGTGCCGTCGAGACGACCATCCAGGTCGGCTACACGATCGCTGACCTGGTCGCCAAGGCCGGTATAGGCATCCTCATCTTCCTGATCGCGGTCCGGAAGTCGGAGTCCGACCCCAATGGCGGCAAGGCCTACGCTGCCTAATCCCATGAAAGGGGTTGGGTTAGCCCCAACTGCACCCGGTTACGACGCACCCTTGGGACGTTGCAACCGGGTGCTTCCGGTATTCTGGCCAGTCGCAGTGCTGCTGCTGCTGGCCGGATTGCTGGGCGCTCCGCTGGGGCAGTCGATGGTGGTTACGGCCGCCACCGCCCTGTTTCTGGGCGGTGGCCTGCCACATGGCGCCTACGATATCGCCTTGCTGCGCAGAGCCGTCGCGCCGGGGCGGGGCGTGTTGGTGCTCGTGATCGGCGGCTACGTCGCGATCGCCGTCGCCATGGCGCTGCTGTGGATGACGCAGCCCCTGTTGGCGCTGGTCCTGTTCCTGTTGATCTCGGCTGTGCATTTCGGCGAGGATTGGCAAATGCTCGAAGTGCCGCTGCTGCGCATCGCGGCAGGGGCAGCGGTGATCACCGTGCCGACCATCAGCCATCCAACGGAGGTGTCGGTCTTGTTTGTCGCGATGAGCGATAATCGAGCGACTCTATTGGTCCACCTCATCTCCGCGGCCGCGCCCGTGACATTGCTTGTCACCGCCGTCGGCATTGCGGCAGCCTGGCTAAGGGGGTCCAGGAGATGGGCGGCAGCGATGATGCTCTGCCTCGTCGTTCTCGCGGTCGCCCCGCCCGTGATTGGCTTCGCCCTGTTTTTTGTATTTCTGCATTCGCCACTGCACCTTGATAAGGCGCGCGGCGTACTTCGCGACATGTCGCGGTCGCGCTGGATCGCGACAGGCGGCTTACTTTCAGGCGCCACGATCGTGGGGTGGCTGGCGCTGCAGGTGCTGTTCCCGTTCAGGGTCGACGCGAACTTGACGTCGCAAGCCTTCCAGTTGCTCGCCGCCGTCGCCGCCCCGCACCTGCTATTGTCGCATTGGCTGGAGCGAAGGGTGCAAGCTGCGGCCAGGCGCTGATCAGGCCGGGCCTGCCACCGCATGGGTGGCAGGCAGAGGTTGCTCCAATCGTCGCCGACGATCAGCGAAGTTGCGCAAAGATCGTCACGGACCAAGCCGCAAAGATGGCGACACAGGCAATAATCATCACCAGCGAGGGACTGACATTGAACGTCGCCCGGGCCTGTTCCGTCAGACGACCCATTAGTTCTGGCCAAGTATAGCTCACGAAGTCGCCCTGGCTCATCATGCTGATGATCACGCCCTGGTCGTCGACCACCGGCAGGTGGCGAAATCTCTCGTTGGACATGATGCGGAGCCAGTCGAGAAGGTCGTCGTCGGCCCTGGCCATCTTCAGATCCGTCGTCATGATCTGGGAGAGGGTCGTCTCGTCCGGGTTCATCCGTTTGTTGAGCAGACGGCGCATGAAATCGCGCTCGGTCACGATGCCAAGCGGTTTGCGGTCGGGCCCGACGACGACCGCAGCCCCGTAGTTGCGCTCGCTCATCACGGAGATGGCCTCGGCGACCAGCACATCGGGCCCGAACGTCAGTACTGCGGCCTTGCTCCGGAACTCCGGCCTGTCCTTGATTTTCACGACAATCTCTCCTCGGCGATGACGGATCAGGGTGGTGAAACGGATAACACCGTCTCCCGGGGCATCTGGCAATGGCCGGTTTGCCTGCCGGGAGCGATGGTTCGCCCCCTCCGCACGACATCGTATCTTGGTGGCGGATTGCAGCGAATACCAGATGGCCCAAAGCCCGTATGTCCTGCCGCGGGGGTCTGTGGGACACGCCTCACGCGGTGGCAAACTCTTTGCGCCACCTTGATGCACGCGAGCCTCCACACCCCAACTGCGGCGCGCGTCGTGTCTACGAAGATCGCTTCTTCCTCCCCAATGCCGTTCGTTCCAAAGGAACAAAACATGACTGATCTGACGCATGATATCGTCGATACCGCCGTGGCTGCGGGCGCCTTCACGACGCTGGTCGCTGCGGTCACAGCCGCCGGTCTGGTCGATACGCTGAAGAGCGCAGGCCCGTTCACGGTCTTCGCCCCATCCGACGAGGCGTTTGCTGCGCTGCCGGCCGGCACGGTCGAAGAGCTCGTCAAGCCCGAGAACAAGGACAAGCTGACGGCGATCCTGCTGCTCCACGTCCTGCCCGGCCACGTGATGGCTGCCGACGTCACGGGCAAGGTGATGGATGCGGCAACCGCCGGCGGCGCAACCGTGCATGTCGACGGCACCGATGGCGTGACCGTCGATGGCGCCAAGGTTGTGACTGCGGATATCGCCTGCACCAATGGCGTCATCCACGTGATCAACGCCGTACTCCTGCCCAAGGCCTAAGAGTTCTGCTGCGGCAATCGAGGGGGGTCCCCTCGGTTGCCGCGAGCACCCCGGATGATGTCCGAGATGGTGCGACCACGTCGATGAGATGTGGATCGGGGGAACAAGCGTTCTTACGGGCCTGGCCAGACGCTGCGGTCAAACGCCGGGTTCAATTCGCGCGCGGCTTTGATATCTTTCTAGCGCGGCTCGGTCCGCACCAACCTCAGGCCTTCAAGGCGCCGAGCATGATCCGGGTCAGGGCCCGTATGGCTTCCTTGCGGCTCATACGCGATGCGGCTGCCGCTTGGGCGAGTGTGTCGGCTGCGCCGATCAGGCCCAGCATCACTGCCTTCCCTTCGCGCCCCGGCATCGCGGTGAAACGGCCTAGCGCCTCGCGGTAGAGTTCGACGTAGTCTTCCCGAAGGGCGTGCCGAAAGTCGTCCATTTCCTCGGTGGCCGAAAGCGCCGCCGCGATCGCCCCGTACTCCTTGCCCGCGTCCAGCGCGCAGTCGACATAGGTCGCCGCGAGGATCGCAACCGCATCGTCCAGCGTGTGCGCGCGGCTCTCGAGCGCTGCACGCGCCGTCTCGGTTTGGCGCGCGTCAAAATGTCGATAGAGCGCGACCAGCAGCCCTGCCCGCGTCTCGAAATGCTCGTAGGCGACCGGCTTGGTCACGCCCGCCTGCTCGGCCACGCGCGCCAGGGTCAAGGCGTCCGTCCCCTCGGCGCGCACGATGGCCGCAGCGGTTTCCAGAAGCTGTCGCCGCCGCTCGTCGCGCGGCAGCCGTTTGCTGGACACGGTCGCCCTCCTTGACTCAAAACCTACGATCAGTAAGTTACTAGTCGTAACCTACTGATCGTATAGATGTGGAGAGATGACCATGGCGGCAGCGTCCGTGCAACTGGGGCCCTTGAGCCCGGATCAGGTGCGGCGGTTCGCGCCGACGATTCCGAGCCTTATCCGCGCCACAGGCTCCGTCAGCTACGACTATCAGTTCGGACGCGAAGGCCTTCTGGAGCATCTGGTCGCGGCTTCATGGCCTACCCCCGACACCCTGTTCTGCGCCGACTGCGTCACGGCCGCGACCGCCAACGGCGACCTTCTCGGCATCGAGCTGGGGTTTGCGGGTCCCAACTTCGCGGGCTTTAAGGCGAACCTGGCCTTGCTCGCACCCGGTCTCGTCGAACGCGGCGAGGTCTCTTACGACGCCTTGCTCGGCCTGACCGTCCGCGCTCGCAAGGCCAGCTATCTAAACGCCGCCATTCCGGACGATGTCTATTACCTGCACGCCCTGTCGACCCTGCCGCAACATCGAAGCCAGGGCGTCGGCAAGGCGCTGCTCCAGGCGGCGATGGACCGCGCGCGCGCCGCCAACTACCGGGAACTGCAGCTCGACGTCCTGGCCGACAATCCGGCGGTAAGCTTCTACCGGGCCATGGGGCTTGAGGTGATCTGCGAGGTCCGATCGCCCGAGCTATCGCGCGAACACGGCTTTCCCAGCGAGTACCGCATGGCGGTGGCCCTGTGAGCGCCCGCATTCTCATCGCCGGGGGCTGGGGCCTCGTGGGCGGGACCATCGCCAGGCTGCTGCGGCAAGCCGGCCATGACGTGGACCTGGTCCTGGCCGGACGCAGTCCCGACGCCGGCGTCGATCTGGCGCGAAGGCTGGACGCCCGCGCTGTTCGGCTAGACGTGGCCGACCCGGGTGAAGCCCTCGCGGCCGTCGGCCCCGTAGACCTGGTCATCGCCGCCCTGCAGGATCCGGACGACACCCTTCTCGCCGCAGCACTGACTATGGGCGCCGGCCACATCGGCATTGTCCGCACCGTGGGCAACATGGCGACGAGCGCCGTCATCGCCGCCTCGCTCGCCAGGCGGCCCGCCCTGATGCTCGGCCACTGGCAGGCGGGCGTGACGACCCTGGCCGCCCTGGCCGCCGCGCGAGCGTTCGCGGACATCGACCGGGTCCAGATGGCGGCCCTCTACGACTATGCCGACCCCATCGGCCCGATGACCGCCAGCGATTCCAGTGGTTTTGTGGGACAGGCGCTGATCCGCGCGGATGGTCATTGGAGGCACGTCAACGCCGCCGAAGCCGGTCGGTCGGTCGAACGCGACGGCCTACCGCCGTTCGACGCCTTGCCCATGGGCGTGCTGGACACCCCGGCCCTGGCGGCGCGCACCGGCGCGCGCCATGTACGCTTCGATCTGGGTGCCGGCACATCCATAGGATCCACCACTGGTGGACCCGCCTCGCACGACCTCTATATCGACCTTGCCGGCCGCGACGCGAAGGGCGCGGCGATGACTCGCCGCACTTTGGTCACCGACCCTGCGGGACAAGCCCACCTGACCGCCCTGGGTGTGCTGATCGGCGCCGAGCGCGTCCTGGGGCTTGACGGCGCGGCGCCCCCGCCCGCCGGTCTCACCTTCCCTGAAGCCGTGATCGATCCGGCCAAGGCCGTCGACCGGCTCCGCGCCTTCGGGGTCCGGATCGAGGAGGTCGCCTGATGCGAGCTTTGGCCGTCGATGTCGAGCGGCGCGCCTCGCGCCTTGTCGAAGTCCCTGAACCGCCGCCGGGGTCACGCCAGATCCTGGTGCAAATGAAGGTCTGTGGCGTCAACGAGATGGACGTTCAGGTGCGCGACGGTGGCTGGGTGCGCCAGGTCAAACAGTTCCGCCGAAGCGGACCGGTGCTCACCGGTTTCGAATTCGCCGGCGTCGCCCGCAGCGATGGTCGCCGCATTCGCGCCGGACAGCGGGTCATGGGCTATGCGCCCGTCCTCGACGGTCCCCGCACCCATGCCCAGTTCGCTGCGGTGGACGAGAGCGCCATGATCGCGATCCCCGACACGCTGAGCGACGAGGCGGCCGCCGCCCTCTGCGTCATGGGTCTCACCGCCATCGAGGCGCTGGAGCGCATCTGTCCCGTCGGCGCCGGACAGAAGGTTCTGGTGATCGGCGCGGCCGGCGGTTTCGGAGCCTATGCTGTCCAGCTTGCGGTCCATCGCCAAGCCGACGTCACCGCCGTGGCCTCGGCCAGCAACGCCGCGTTCGTGATGGACCAGGGCAGCCGACAGGTTCGTCCGTACGAGACCAGCCCGCCGTTCCAGGCCGGCGACGCCTTCGACCTCGTGATCGACGCCGCCGCCACCGCCTCGTTCCGCGCCGCCAAACCGTTCCTCGCACGGCGCGGCATGTATCTGTCCAGCAATCCCACGGCCGACGCGGCGGGCTTCGCGTGGGCCGCCCTGTCGTCGCGCCGCGCGGGCTATCTGATGATGCTGAAGACCAATCCGAACGCCCTGGCCCGCCTCGTGGAGCTGACGGAGGCTCGCGTGCTTCGCCCCGTGATCGACAGCGTCTTCGACCTCGCCGATGCCGACGCCGCCTTCGACCGTTTCGCGACACGGGGGAAACAAGGCCGGGTGTTGCTGCGCGTGTGAGCCGCGGTCCCGACCTGCGCCATGAGCGGACGTTGAGACCGTTCCTGGCGACGCCCCTGGCCAAGTCTTGGCGCGCGACGCGGCAGCTCCAACGCGGCTATAAGGGCCGCCCCACCCGAACCGACCCGACCAGGAACCGCCATGACCCAGATCCCCACGCTTGACGGTCCCAGCGCGTCGCCGATCTCGGGCGGTCCGGCCAAATCTCTGGTGATCTTCCTGCACGGCTACGGATCGAACGGCGCGGACCTGATCGACCTGGCGCCCTACTGGGCCAAGGCCCTGCCCGACACGCTGTTCCTCTCGCCCGATGCGCCCCAGCCCTGCGACGGCGTTCCCTATGGTCGGCAATGGTGGCCCCTGACCAGCCTGACGCCTGCCGCGCGCGCGGCGGGCGTCCGCGTCTCGGCCCCGGCCCTGAACGGCTATATCGACGCCCAGCTCGCCGCCCATGGTCTCAGCGAAGACAGGCTGGCCCTGGTCGGGTTCAGCCAGGGCACGATGATGGCGCTGCATGTCGGACCACGCCGGGCCAAGGCCCTGGCCGGCCTCATCGGCTTCTCCGGCATGCTGGCCGACCCAGACGCCCTGGTGGCTGAAGTCGTGACCAAGCCGCCCATTCTCCTCGTCCACGGCGACCGCGACGACGTCCTGCCCGTCGAAGCCCTGCATCAGGCCGACATCCGGCTCAAGGGACTGGACTTCGACGTCGCAACCCATGTTTCGCCAGGTCTCGGCCACAGCATCGATGAGCCCGGCCTCCAGCTCGGGGCGCGCTTCCTGATCAAGCGCCTCGCCTGAGAGGCAAACCGCCATGTCGAGCCGCCATGGCCTGTCCGTCCGAGCTGCCGACACCGGCGACGTGGACGGATTGGCCGAACTGCTCAAGACAGCAGGCCTGACCCTTGGCCGGGACAAACTTGCCGTGCGTCTGAAGGCCATTCAGGACCAGCCCGGCGTCCTGCTGATCGCCGACGAATGGGGCCCGCCGACGGGCGTCATCGCGGTGCACTGGCATTCGGTTCTCACCGCCGACCTGAAGGTGGGGTGGATCTCCACGCTGCTGGTCGATCCCGAGCGGCGTCGAAACGGGGTCGCGCGCCTGCTTCTCAAGGCCGCCTCCCAGGCCGCCCGCTCTGCAGGGTGCGGCGAGCTTGTGCTGAACCCGCCGGTCGGGACCGGGGACCTGGGCACGTTTTGTCTGGCCACGGGTTTTGTCGAAAGCGGTGAGGTTTTCAGTCGAGCTCTCAGAAAGCGCAACTGAGCGCCAGAACCGGACGTTGGAACGGTGAACGGGCCTGGCCCTGCTCACCTTGCCGTCTACTGATCGCCGGGCCCCGCTGTCGCGATCGGCGAAATCGCGACGCTGTACAAGGCCCATATCGGCTCGATCCCTCGGCTGGCGAAGGTGAAGCAGAGGTCGCCCACGCCGCGCCCTGGTACGTCGATATCCAGTGAGGTCAGGCCGCTGTTGCGAGCGGCCTGCGTCAGCGGGACCGTGGCCAGGCGTGGTCCCTTGCAGCCGAACCGAACCTCCAGCTCGCCTTCCGGCCGCGACGACGGTCGCACCGGCAACGGATCCAGCTTGTTGCCGAGCTGGAAGTTAAACGGCAGCTGGCCAACCGTCACGGTCAGCTTGGCACCGTTGGTCAGATCCGCGCCTTTCCAGATCCAGCAGGGATTGAGGATGTCGAGCATGAACGTGCCGCGCTCGCCCTTGTCGTCCGCCCCGTCGTCCTCCAGGTTCAGGATCAGACCGTCGGTACAGCGCGTCAGCTGGTGCGAGCGTCGGGTCAGCGCGGTCTGGGGCGTTACCGACCAGGTGCGCGTGCGACCCAGCGGATACTGATCGAGAAAGGTTCTGGCCCGCAGTTGCACGCCGGGCGTCACCGCAAGCGCCGACTGGTAGGGCCGCGAGGTCGAAGTCGGCTCGCTGCCATCGGTGGTGTAGCGCACCTGGCCGACCTGCAGACCGGTGTCGAGCTGCGCCGTGATCGTCTCGGCTGGCGGGCCGAAGGACGCCTGCGGCTCGAACGGTACGGGATCATAGGCCAGGCCAAGGTCGGTCAGACGCTCAAGGGTGGCGGGCAGGCGCTGCGCGAAGCGGTCCCAGCTCTGGTTCTCGGGCTGCGTCCAGGCGTTCTCGGCCACGGCGGCCAGACGCGGGAACAACATGGCCACCGCCCGTTCGTCGGTGCGGATGTGCTCGCTGAACATCGTGGCCTGAATGCCTAGCACATGCTTTTGCTGCTCCGGCGTCAGCTCGGTCGGCTGGGCGTTGAAGGCGTAGACGGTCTTCAAGGTCGACAGCTTGCCGCGCCCGGGCGGCTCGTCGGCCGAGGTGCTCTGGCGATGATCGAAATAGAGCACGGGACCGGGCGCCAGCACGGTGTCGTGGCCTTGCCTGGCGGCCGCGACCGCGCCGTCCAGCCCACGCCAGGACATGACGGTGGCGTTGGGCGCGAGGCCACCTTCCAGGATCTCGTCCCAGCCGACCAGGCGTCGGCCCTTGGCATTGAGGTGCTTTTCGATGCGTTGGATGAAGTAGCTCTGCAGCGCGTGCTCGTCGGCAAGGCCCAGCGCCTTCATCCTGGCCTGGATCTCGGGGCTGGCTTCCCACTGGGCCTTCAGGGCCTCGTCGCCGCCCACATGGATGTAGCTGCCGGGGAAGATCGCCATCACTTCGTCGAGCACATCCTGCAGGAAGGCGAAGGTGGCGTCGTCGACGTTGAAGATATCGGGATAGACGCCCCAGTCGGCCGCTACGCGCTCGGCGGGCGGGCGCGTCCCCAACTGCGGATAGCTGGAGATCGCCGCCTGGGCGTGGCCTGGCATCTCGATCTCGGGCACGACGACGATGCTGCGGGCGGCGGCATAGGCGACGATCTCACGCGCCTGATCCTGGGTGTAAAAGCCGCCATAGCGCGCCGCCTCGCCTGAAGCCGTAAGGCCGGCCGCGCCTGCCGGCTGACGCCACGCGCCATGCTCGGTCAAACGCGGGTACTTCTTGATCTCCAGGCGCCAGCCCTGGTCGTCGGTCAGGTGCCAGTGCAGCGTGTTGAGCTTCAGGCTGGCCATGCCGTCGATGATCCGCTTGATCGCGGCCGGGCTCTGATAGTGACGGGCGCTATCCAGCATCAGGCCACGCCAGGCGAAACGCGGCGCGTCGTCGATCCGCACGCCCTGGACACGCAGCGGCGCGCCCGGCTTGGCCTGGGCCGCCAATTGCCACAGCGACACCGCGCCATAGAACAGTCCCGCCTTGTCCTTGGCGCGGATCTCGGCGCGGCGAGAAGAGACCTCCAGCGCGTAACTCTCGCCTGCCGGGCCGCTGCGGGTCAGCACGACGCCGCCGGCCGAGGCGGGCGCGCCCTCCCTGATCGCCAGACGCACGCCTCGGGTCTGGGCCAGGGTGTCGACCAGCCATTGGGCAGCGCCCCTCGCCTCAGCGTCGCCCGGCGCGATCCAGACGGCGTCGCCTGTCCGCAGGACCAGCGCACCTTCGGCCGGAGCCAGATGGGCCGGGGCCGGCGTGACCGCGAAAGTCGGGGCGGCCAGCGCCGGAACCGGCACCAGGACGGCCGCAGCGGCGACGATGACGGCGGCGACGGGACGGGCGGTGAAAGGCATGGACTGCTCCTTGGCCTGTTCAGAGGCTCTTGATTGTCAGGTTCGAACGGCGATGTCAGACGACAAGGCTCAGGACGAGTACGCAAGCCAGCCCGACTACGCCGACCACGCTCTCCATCACTGTCCAGGACAGCAGAGTCTCCTTCAGGCTGAGCCCGAAATACTCCTTGAACAGCCAGAAGCCCGGATCGTTGACGTGGGAGAACATCAAGCTACCGGCTCCTATGGCCAGCACCATCAGGTTGGGGTCGACAGACGCGGTGGCCATCATCGGCTGGATCAGGCCGGCCGCCGTCAGGCCGGCGATGGTCGCCGAGCCGAGGGCCACGCGGATGACCATGGCGATCAGCCAGCCCAGCACCAACGGATGCAGCGGCAGGGCGCCCAGCCAGCCGCCGATCTCTGCGCTGACGCCGCTGTCGACGAAGACCTGCTTCAAGGCCCCCGCCCCGGCCAGGATCAGCAGGATCGAGGCCACATCCTTCAACGCCTCGCCGTAGCGCTGCATCTGCGCCGGGATGGCGATCCCGCGCAGCAGGCCCAGGCTGAAGGTGGCGTAGATCAGGCACAAGGTCAGGACCACGGCGGGGTGGCCGATGAAGCCCACGATGTCCCGCGCCGGCGATGGCGAACTGAACCCCGCCAGCAGGGCCGTGGTCGCGGCGATCATCACCACGGGGGCCAGGGCGGTCGTAAAGCTGTTGAACGCGCCCGGCGCGCGGGCCTGGCTCTCCGGTTCGGCGGCGAAGGGCGAGTCCGCCGGCGGCCCGCCCAGCGGCAGGAGGTTGGCGCGCTTGAGCATGAGGGTCAGCAGAGGTCCGCCAACCAGCAGGGCCGCGACGGCGGCGATCAGGCCGTAGAGCAGCGTCAGGCCGGTGTCGGCGCCGAACAAGGTAACCAGCGCCGCCGGCGACGGATGCGGCGGCAGAAAGCCATGCGCCACCGACAGGCCGCACAGAAGCGGCAGGCCGACATAGACCGGCGGCAGGGCGGCCCGCTTGGCGACCGAGAAGATCAGCGGGATCATCACCACGAAGCCGACGCTGTAGAACAGCGGGATGCCTACGATCAGGCCGGTCAGCCCCATGGCCAGCAGGATGAAGCGCACGCCCACCGCATCGATCAGCGCTCGGGCAATGCTCTGGGCCGCGCCGCTGTCGGCGATCGACCGGCCGAACATCGCGCCCAGGCAGATGATGGCGACCAGGCCGCCCAGCATGTCGCCGACGCCACGCTCCAATGATTTGGGGATCTGGGCCAGCGGCATGCCGAAGACCAGGGCTCCGCCAAGGGCCACGACCAGGAAGGCCAAGAACGGCGGAACCTTGCCCCAGGCGATCAGAACGACCAGCAGCGCGATCAACGCGACAACGGCAAGAACCATCATGATCGGCCACCCGGGGATACGCGGACTATTCTAGGCCGCGAACGGAGAAAAGAGCGATTCCCCGGCGTCGTGGGGTTCGGTGTACGACGCCGAGGAACCAAACCCCTCGCGGCGGGGGAGGCCGTCGCGAGGAGCCCTGACCGACCGCGCCACCTGGGGAGGCGATGGCGGTCGTAACGGGCGCGCCGGGGGGCGGCGCGCCCGAAACGCTTAGAACCTCAGACGCACGCCCGCGCGGTACATCCGGCCGATGGTGTCATAGAGGAGCGGGTTCACGCCGGGGCTGACATTGGTGCTCGGCGCGGCGACCGGGTCCTTGTCGAACAGGTTGTCGACCTTGAAGTAGGCTGTCGCGTTGCCGTTCAACTCATACGAACCGCCGATGTCGACATAGGTGGCGCCCTTCATCGTGTTCTTGTCGATGGTGCGCTTGGCCACGGTCGAGACCGGGCAGGCGCTGGTGCATTGGATCCACTCGTTGTTGTAGACGCCGTCGCTGAACCAGCGCTGGTAGATCGACAGGCTGAGCCTGTCGGTCGACCAGGTCTGGCTGAACGTCGCCTTCCAGTCGGGAGTGCTGCCCAGGTTGACGCCGGCGCTGTCGACCGTGACCGTGCCCAGCACGCCCGAATTGGTCTTGAAGCTGATCATGTGGGTGGCCAGGGCGCGCAGCGAGAGGCTGCCCGGCAGGCCCCAGTCCTCGAGGTTCCTGCGGTACACGGCTTCCAGATCGAAGCCCTTGTTGCGCAGGGTGGCGACGTTGAAGGCCTGGACCCGCACGTAGTTGGTGTTGGGGACCGTGCTGGTCAGCAGCATCGCGCCGCAGATCTCCTGGTTCCCGGCGACGCAGAGGTCGACCAGGTCCTGGGCGCCCAGCGAGCCGATCGCGCCGTCGACCTTGATGTCGAAATAGTCGGCCGAGAAGCTGAAGCCCGGCAGGAACTTCGGCTCGGCCAGGACCACGCCGACCTCGGTGTTGCGGGCGATCTCGGGCCGCAGGTTACGGTTGCCGACGATCTCTTGCAGCACGTTCACGGCGGTGCCGCGATAGAGGACGGTGGCGTTGGTCACCACCGGCGGGGCGGCGATCTCGCCCAGGTTCGGGGCGCGGATATCGCGCGAGGTCACGGCGCGGAAGCGCAGGCCCTCGAGCGGGGTCTTCCAGACGCCGCCGATCTTCCAGGTCGTGACGTTGCCAGCGGTCGAATACTTGGTCTGACGCACCGCGCCGTTGATGTTGCCCTCGCCCAGCGCGTCCGACTTGAACAGCGGGACGTTGGCTTCCAGGTAGCCTTCGACCACGTGGTAGTAGCCCGCGCCGCTGTGGTAGTTGCCGGCGTACCAATTGTTGCCGGCCTGGCGGATCAGCGGGTCCGCCGGGTACGCGTTCGAGTACGGATTTTCGGCCCAAATACCGTCGCCATAGGGGTCGCCAAGGGTCTTGTAGTCCTGCTCGCGCCACTCGACACCGGCGGCCACGGCCACCGGACCCGCCCACGACTGGAGGGGCTCGCCGCTGACGTTGAAGCTGGCCACCGACTCGATCAGCTTGGAGCGCTGGCGCGGACCGTTCTTGGGCATGACGTAGTTCAACGCCGCCGGATCGATCGCGGCCTGGCCGATGACGTTCAGCGGCACGCAGCCATTGGCGCGGGCGACCGGGTCACGGCAGATCACCGTGCCGTTCGGGCCGGCGATGGCGTCGATCGCGGCGTTGTAGCGCGGCGTGATCGAGATGTTGTCCACGTCCAGGCGGACCCGGTTCATGCCGTGGGCGTAGTAGGCGTCATAGGTCCAGTCCGTGCCGAACGCCTCGCGCGCGCCGGCCAGGCCCAGGACAAAGCGTTTCTGCTCGCGCTTGATGTTGACGTCGATCGGGCCGAACGCGCCGTTGCTGGTGCCGAACTGGAAGCTGGCGATGTTGTTGGCAGCGCAGGCGGTCTTGATCGCCGCCGGCACGAACGGGTTCTCGCACCGGATCGTCAGGCCGGTCCGCTCGGCGCCGATGTTCGGCTGGTTAAGCGAGAAGACCTGGGCGAAGTTGGTCGTCAGGTAGAGCTCGGTGTTGTCACCCAGCTGGTAGCTGATCCGGCTGTAGGCGACCTTGCGCTTGATGCGCGCGGCAAGGGTTGGCGAGGCGCCGATGCCGCCGCTGAGATCACCGCCGACGCAGAACGGGCTGAAGCAGTTGGTCACCGCCCCCGTGCCGGTGGCGACGCCGTTCGAGCCGTACTGGAATGGGCGCGGCTGGCCGTTGGCGCCGAAGGCGATGCCTTGCAGCGGGCCGTTGGAGATCAGGCCGTATTGGGCGTACTGAATCTGCTGGGCGTTCTGGATGACGCGGTACTGGGGCAGGCCGTCGGTGGTCAGGGCCAGCGGGCGCACCTGGATGGCGGGCACCGCGAACCAGTCACGGCCGCCGGCCTGCTCGAGGCCGAAGCCACCGGCCAGGACGCCCGCTTCACGGCTGTACTCGCCGCTCAACTGTACGCGCAGGCGGTCGTCCAGGAACGCCTTGCCGACCGCTACCTGGGTCAGGACCGTGTCGTTGTCGCGATACTTGCTCTCGCCGCCTTCCAGACGGGCCTTGAAGCCCTCGAAAGTCTTGTCGGTGACGAAGTTGACCACGCCGCCGATGGCGTCCGAGCCGTACGAGGCCGAGGCGCCGCCGGTCACCACGTCCACCTGCTTGATTAGCAACTGCGGGAACTGGCTGACGTCGGTTACGCCGTTGACGTTCGCCGGCGTGACCCGCTGACCGTCCAGCAGGGTCAGGGTGCGGGTGGCGCCCAGGCCGCGCAGGCTGAGCGAGCTGAGGCCCTGCTGGCCGGAGCTGGTGCCGTTGGCGCCGACCGACCTGCCGGTGCTGCCCTGCAGGGCCGGCATCTGGGTAATCGCCTGGAAAATGTTGGGCTGCGCGGCCTTTTCCAGGTCCTCGGCGGTGACAGTCGTGGTCGGCGTCGGCTGGTTGAAACCGCGAGAGTTGATGCGTGAGCCTGTGACGACGACCTCTGTGATCGTCGTCTCATCCGCAGCGGCGGAGGTGCCGGCCTGTTGCGCCGCGCTGGCCATCGCCCCCCAGGACAACAGCGCCAGCGCCGAAACCGAACCGGCATAGGTACGTCTATTCAACTTGAACAAAATCCTGCCCCCTTGCTTAGAGGAGTCAAAGCTCGGACGCCTACTGGCGCTCTCGGAGCCTGCTCCTGACAATTATAACGCCCTACCGAACAATGCCCCGCACTGTTTTATATTTAACAATTCGGCAGACTCAACATGAATACTTACCCAAAATGGATTGTATTCACCGAATATCGCCCTGCCTTGGGACGATACAGGATTGTCACAGCCCTCAAAGAACGTCAATCGCAAAACATTCATTTATGTAGCGCACATAAAAGTTGCGCGACGCAAAAACACACATATTCAAAAATTCCATATTATTATCAATGGGAAGGAAAACGCCCGAAAAGCAGATCGCCGGACCATTCGCCCTTCGGAACGCTCGCTCGCGGGCAGAAGACACGTCGCCGGCGCCCGTGCTAGCACAAACAAAAACGCGCTCTACATTGCCAATTTCGTCGCCGTCTCACCCCGCGCCAAGTGTTCGGACGCTCATCAGCGGCCACGGCGACACCGCTAACCCCACCCTGGCCGGTGGCGGCGCTCAAACCTACGATATCCGTCATTTCAGAGCGTGCGAGGCGACTTTCTAGTCGCCGATCGGCTGCTGGGGCGCGATGCCATGCAGCCAGGCGACGCTGCCCCGAGCCCGACGAAGCATCAGATGCGCACGATCGCCCATGCATACGGCCACGGCATAGGCCAGGCGATCGATCACGAACAACTGGGCGAACCGCATCGGGTTGGGCTGGAATTCCTCCACGCCGGAGGGCGACAGACCCACATGCAGACAGATATCGGCGTCCCGGCCCAGCGGCGAATCCGCGTCGGTGATCGCGATGCAGACGGCCTTGTAGTACTTGGCCAACTCCATGCTTTCCTGCAACTCGCGCGGTCGCCCCGTTGAGGACAGGAAGATCGCCACGTCGCCCGGCGACAGGATAGCGGCCGACATCCGCTGGGTGTAGCCGTCTGTGAACACCATGGCCGGCACATCCAGGCGAAACAGCCGGTTGTGGATCTCGTTCGCCAGCGCCGCCGAACTGCCGCCAATGCCATAGATGACCACGCGCGCGGCCTTGGCGACCGCGTGCGCTGCGGCCTGCAAGTCCTTGTCGTTCAAGGCCCCGTGCGTCTGGGTCAGGGCGTCGATGATGGTGTCGAACAGGCGATCGGCGACGGCGCCGTCATCGCCTGCGGCTGGCGACGGTTCGGCCCGCAGCGGAGGCGGGCGCGCCGCGCGTTCGCGCTGATCGGTCATGGCCTGGGCGTGCGCCAGTTCCTGGATCAGGCGAAACTTCAGGTCCTTGAAGCCCTCGCAGCCCACCGTCCGGCAGAACCGCAGAATGGTCGGCTCGCTGACGCCAAGGTCGGCGGCGACGGCGCGGACGCTGGAGCGGACGAAGGCGTTGGGCGACTTCAGGATCAACTTGGCGATCTTGAGGTCAGACCGCGTCATCGACTCCATCATCGCCTCAAGGCGCGGAAGGATATCGCCGCCGTCGACGGAATTTTCAGCCCGACTCATCCCTGCCCCTTCGAAACACCGCCCTGCTCTTTCAACAGATACTGACAACGATGTTGCGCCGCAATCAATCCAAGCCGGGCTCAACCCTCATAAATGTATGTTTTGCTACATTTTCGTTGACACGTCGGCGCGCCGCATGGCTCCTGAGGCCTGAAGTTCGACCTTGAGCCAGGAGTTTTCCTTGTCCATCCAACGCATCGGCGCGACCACCACGGGCACGGGCGGCCAGTCCCTGCCCTTCTGCCAGGCCACCGTCGCCAATGGCTTGGTCTTCGTGTCGGGCCAGGTGCCGATGGATGAGAACGGCGTCGTCACCGACGGCGGGATCGCTCCCCAGACCCACAAGGTCATCGCGAACCTGGTCGCCATCCTCGCCAAGGCCGGCTGCGGCCTGGAAGACGTGGTCAAGGCCAATGTCTGGCTCGATGACGCCCGCGACTTCCACGCCTTCAACCGCGTCTATGCCAGCTATTTCGGCAACGCCCCGCCGGCCCGCGCCTGTGTGCAATCGCCGATGATGATCGACGTCAAGGTCGAGATCGAAGTCATCGCCCTGGTCCCGCAGGCCTGACGGAGCGCGCTGTGATGTGGCCCGCCGATCTCGAAAACCTGGTCCTCGCGCCCGGAACCAAGGGCATCCCGCTGGACGGTTCGGTGCGCACGCTCGGCGATCTGGCCGGACGGTCCTTCAGCCTGCTGGACGGCGACATTCCCATGCCGGCCGCCGTGCTGCGCCGGGCCGCGATCGACAACAATCTGTCGGTCATGCAGGCCTATGTCGACCAGGCTGGAGCCAAGCTGGCCCCACACGCCAAGACGACGATGTGCCCCCAGATCCTGGCCCGTCAGATCAAGGCCGGGGCCTGGGGCCTGACGGCGGCGACCATGATCCAGCTGAAACTGTGTCACGAGATCGGCGCGCCGCGCCTGATCCTGGCCAACCAGCTGATCGGCCGCGCCGAGATCGAAGGCCTGCGCGACCTGACGACCTCGGCGCCGGACCGACCCTGCTACGTGCTGGTCGACAGCGCCGCCGGCGTGCGGGAAATCTCGGAGATATTCGCGGACGCGCCAACGGCCCCGCCCGCCCGCCTGCTGATCGAACTCGGCATGGCCGACGGCCGCTGCGGCGTTCGATCGCTGGCCGAGGGCCTGGCCTTGGCCCACCTGATCCACGCCCTGCCCGGCGTCGAACTGCACGGCGTCGAAGGCTATGAGGGTCTGGTGTTCAGCGACCACGCCGCGCGGGACGCCGCCGAGGTCGGCGACTATCTCGACGGCGTGTTGGACCTGCATCGCCATCTGCGCGAGGAAGGCCTGTTCGCCGATCCCGATGACGTCATCCTGACAGCTGGCGGCTCGGCCTATTACGACCTGGTCGCCAAGGCCCTGGCCGGCGGCGCCCCGGGCGCCAGCGTCATCCTGCGCAGCGGCTGCTACGTGACCCATGACAGCGGCTTCTATCGTGAACTGCTGAGCCGGATGGACCAGCGCGCCGTCGCCGGACCACCCCCCCGGCTTCAACCGGCGCTGGAGGTCTGGACCCGGGTGATCTCGCGGCCGCAGCCGGACATGGCGATCGTCATGATGGGCAAGCGCGATGTCTCCTTCGACATCCACCTGCCGAGCGCGCGGCGCTGGTTCCGCCCCGGGCTGCACAGCGCGCCCCAGGCCATCGACGGCGTCGTCACCAGCAAGCTGGCCGATCAGCACGGCTTCCTGGCCATCGCCCGCGACGCCGACCTGGCGGTCGGCGACCTGCTTGGGTTCGAGATCTCCCACCCGTGCACGACCTTCGACAAGTGGTCGGTGCTGCTGGAAGTCGACGAAACCTATGCCGTGCTGGGCGGCCTGAAGACCTTCTTCTGAGTGACCGGCTTCTGAGTGACCGGCTTTTGAGTGACCGGCTTTTGAGTGACCCTGCGCAAGACATGACGAGCGACCTTTCCTTCGCCAATATCGTCCTCAAGGGCGGTCGGGTCATCGACGGCGGCGGCGCCCCGGCCTATGCCGCCGACGTGGCCATCAAGGGCGACACGATCATCGCCGTGGGCCCTGACCTGCGGATCAACGGCGCGCGGACCATCGACGTCTCGGGCCTGGTCGTGGCACCGGGTTTTATCGACGTGCATACCCACGACGATCTGGTCTGCATCACCCAGCCGGACATGACGCCCAAGATCAGCCAGGGCGTGACCACCGTGATCACCGGCAATTGCGGGATCTCGGCGGCGCTGCTGCGCTTCCAGGATAGCGTTGACGAGCCTTTCAACCTGCTGGGGGCGCGCGAGGACTTCGCCTACGACACCTTCGCCGACTATCGCCGCGCCATCGAGGCGGCGGAGCCCCGCATCAATGTGGCCGCACTCGTCGGACATTCGACGCTTCGGGTGCTGTGTCTGGACGACATCGACCGCCCCGCCTCGGCCGCCGAACGCGAGGCCATGGACGCCCTGCTCCGAGAGAGCCTGGCTCAAGGCGCTCTGGGCCTCAGTTCGGGCGTGTTCTACGCGCCCGCCTGGGCCGCCGATGTCGAGGAGTTGCAGGCCCTGGCCAAGACGGTGGCCGAGGCAGGCGGCGTCTACACCGCTCACATCCGCGACGAGCGCGAGGGAATCATCGAGGCCCTGCGTGAGGCCTTCGCGGTCGCCGCCCCGAGCGGCGCGCCGCTGATCCTGTCGCATCACAAGTGCGCCGGACTCAGCAACTGGGGCCGCGCGGCCGAGACGCTGGGCCTGATTGACGAGGCGCGTCAAACCCAGCCCGTCCATCTGGACTGCTATCCCTATACCGCCGGCTCGACGATCATCCGGCCCGACCTGGCGGACGGCGAGGTCGAGATCCTGGTCAATTGGTCCGAACCGCATCCCGAAATGGCCGGCCGCACGCTGGCGGCGATCGCGGCGGACTGGCACCTGACCCAGCCGCAGGCCGCCGAGCGCCTGATGCCGGGCGGCGCCAGCTATTTCCAGATGGCCGAGGCCGACATGCGCGCGATCCTCAGCCACCCTTGCTGCATGGTCGGCTCCGATGGCCTGCCGCATGACAAGCGCCCCCACCCGCGCCTCTGGGGCGCTTTCCCGCGCGTGCTGGGCTACTATGCCCGCGACCAGAAACTGCTCAGCCTGGAAGCCGCCGTCCACAAGATGACGGGCCTGGCCGCTGACACCTTCGGGCTGACGGAACGCGGTCGCGTCGCGGTGGGCCTGAAGGCCGACATCACCGTCTTCAACGCCGACACCATCATCGATGAGGCCACCTACGAGACCCCTACCCGCCAGGCCAAGGGCATTGAATACGTGGTCGTCAACGGCCGCCTGAGCTGGAGCCGCGGCGCGCCCGTCGGCGCACGGGCCGGACGCTTCCTGCGGTCGTGACAAGATCGCCGATGACGCGTTGCGCGCTACGTCGAGACCGTTCCCAAGGTGGGAGGAGCGTCCAGCGCCTCGCGCAGGGCTGGCTGGCGCGAACGGCTGACAGGCAGGGGCGAGCCCTCGCTCAGGTGCAGCCGCCAGCGGTCGCCGTCGCGCTCCAGGCGCTGCACGTGGGCGAGGTTGGCGATCACCGAGCGGTGGATGCGCAGGAAGTTGCCCGGTAGCTGGGTCGACAGCCCGTCGAGGCGAGCGGCGTGCAGCAGGCTGCGGCCGCCGACCATCCGCAGTTCGACATAGTCGTCGGCCCCGACCACCGCCAGGATCTCCGCGATCGGCGCCAGCTCGACGCCTCGCGCCGAGGCCACGGCCAGGTGGTCGGGGCGGCTGGCGGCGCGGGTCAGGGCGGCTTCCCGGCCACGGCCGTCCCGGCCCAGCCGCACCAGCTCGACCACCAGCAAGGGCAGCACCAGGGCGGCGGCGAGCAGGAAGAAGGAGAGGTCGGCCAACCATTCGGGGAACCCAAAGGCCATGGCGAGAAACAGCGCCAGATAGGCCAGGGTCAGCCGCGCGCCGGAGCGTTTGCCACGTACGCCCGCCGCCGCTGGCAGGGCGGCCAGCGCCACCCCCAGGATCAGCGCCCAGGCCGTCTTGATATCGAAGCCCGGCAACAGGGCCGGGGCGCCGACCACACCCAGGGCCAGGCCGATCAGCAGGGCGCGCCCCCCGGGCAGGAACCGGCTGGAGACATAGCTCACCAGCAGCACCGCGAAGGCCGCCGCCAGCAACCAGATCGCGCTCATCCGCCAGGCGTGCAGCGGATAGGGGTAGTCGAACAGCGGCCGCAGGCTCTCGACGATGGCCTGCACGGCCGCGACCCCGGCCATGGTGGCCAGCGTTAAACTGGACCCCGTGCGACGCAGGGCGTGGATGACGCCAAAGCCGAACGCCGCCGCCAGCAGAGCGCCTGACGCCACAAAGGTGACGGCCAGCAGCGCGGTGCGCTGCGGAAACGGATAGGGCCAGACACCCATGGCGCTCATCGGGCGGGCGAAACTCAGGCCGCCATGGAAGGACGACAGGTGCAGCACCAGAACATTCTCCCCGGTCCGCCAGGTGGTCTCGCGGATGGGGAAGATCACCTGGTAGCGCCCGGGGACCTCGTCCCGCGCCGTGGGGCCGGGACGGCCGTTGGCGCCCAGGCGCTGGCCGTTGAGCCAGGCCACGGACGAGGCGACGCCCGCCAGATAGAGGACGCGCGGCCGGGTGTCGCCCGAGGCCAGGTTCGGTGCGTTGATCGTCGAGCGGACCCAGAGTTCCCGCCCTTGGGGATCGACAAAATCCTGGATCGGGCGGCAGTCGCTGAGCACGGGACCGCTCGGACCGAGCGCGCCGTGGCAGGCCTGCCAGGCTGTATCCTGAGCGCGGGCCAGGGTCGCGAGACCGGTCAGCAGGACGGTGAGGATCAGGATTCGCCACATGGCCCCAATCTTAGGGCGCCGCTGGCCGAGACGCTCCGCCATTCGCCGGGCAGAAGGCGCCATTGACCGAAGCGGCGTGGCGGACGGCGTGGCGGACGGCTCAGCTGTCGGCATGACCCACACATCGCTCCATCGCCGCGCCCTGCTCGCTGCCGCCGGCCTCGTTCTGCCGAGCCTGGCGTTCGCCCAGACCGCTGCCCCGTCCTCTGCTGCGGCGACATCACCGACGCAGGCCGGACCCATCCGCTTCAAGGGCTGGCGGGGCACGGACACCGACGCCGAGCGGGGCTTCTTCGAGGTCCCCGAGGATCGGCGCGATCCCGGCTCGCGGAAGATCCGGCTGAGCTATGTCCGGTTTGCCTCCACAGCGGCCAAGCCGGGGCCGCCGATCATCTACCTGGCCGGCGGACCGGGTGGCACGGCGACGCGGGCGGCCGGCGGACCGCGCTTTCCGATCTTCATGGCCCTGCGTGAGGTGGCCGACGTCATCGCCTTCGACCAGCGGGGCACGGGCCTGTCCAACGCCATCCCGGAGCGGCCGGCCTCGACCCGCCCGCCGCCGATCTTCACGGAGGCCGGGCTGAGCGCCTATTTCCGCGAGGACTTCCAGGAGGCCTGGGCCGACTGGACCAAGGCCGGCGTGGCCATGACGGGCTACAACACCGAACAGAACGCCGACGACATCGATGACCTGCGACGCCACCTGGGCGCGGAAAAGGTCGACCTCTGGGGCATCAGCTATGGCACGCACCTGGCGCTGAGCATGCTCAAGCGGCACGGCGACCGTGTGAGCCGCGTGGCCCTGGCCAGCCTGGAGGGGCAGGACCAGACGGTGAAGCGGCCGGCGGCGATCGACGCCCTTCTGCGCCAGGTGGACGGCCTGCTGGCCGCCGATCCCGCCGTCCGCGCGGCGATCCCCGACCTGCCGGCCCTGATGCGACGGGTGCACGCCAGGCTGGAAGCGGCGCCCATCAGCCTGACCGCTACGCTGAACGGCGCGCTGGTCGATTTGCGGATTGGCGGCTTCGCTATTCAGCTGATGTCGGGCGGGCTGATCGCCAATCCGCAGACCCTGGTCATGCTGCCGGGACTCTACCTGGCGCTCGACGCCGGTCAGACCGACGTGCTGAAGCCCTTCGCGAACGAATTCGCGGGCCTTCTCGGTATTGCCGGCATGCCGGAGGCCACGGATCTGGCCTCGGGGATCTCGCCGGCCCGACTGGCCCTGGTGCGGCGCGAAGCCAAGACCGCCGTGCTGGGCGCGGCGCTGAACTTCCCGATGCCGCAGCTGCTGGGCGCCGTCCCGGGCGCGGACCTGGGCGAAGGCTTCCGGGCACCGCTCCGCATCGACCATCCCGCCCTGCTGGTCGCCGGAACGCTGGACGGCCGCACGCCGATGCCCGAGCAGGACGAGGTGGCGACCCAGTTCCGGCGCAAATCCCGGGTGATCGTCGAGAACGCCGGCCACAATGTCTTCGAGGCCCATCCCGACGTGCAGGGGCTGCTGGTCCGGTTCTTCCGGGGCGAAGCCGTGGCCGACACCCGGCTGAGCCTGCCGCCGCCGCAGTTCAAGCTGGCTTGATCGGGCGGCCTGCTCGAGACATCCGGAACCCGGGACCAGTCATGGTGCCGGCGGGGCGCTAAGTCCCCGGCCCGAACCGCGCCACCAAATCGTAGGCCTCGCCGGGGAACACCTGCCGCACCCGGGTGACGTGTTCGCCGGCGCGCCAGGTGCGGCGGTCGACGACCAGGCAGGCGGCGCCTTCGTCCAGGTCGAGCAGGGCGGCGACCTCGGCGTCGGCATTGACGGCGCTGATGCGGCTTTCGGCTTCGGTCCAGGCGACATGGTCCAGCAGCCAGGCGCCCGGCGGGGTGGCCGAGAGGTCGGCGGTCGCGGCGCCCGGCGCGGTCTTCAGGCTGATCAGGCGGCGCTCCAGGGCGAAGGGCCGACCGCCGGCGTCGTGGACGCCTTCCAGCGCCAGCAACTTGCCGCCCGCCGCCAACTCACGCTCATCGGCGTTGCCCCGCTCGGCGCCGCGCGTGCGGTTCGACAGCAGGCGGAAGGCATAGGCCTCGCCGCGCGACAGGATGGCCGACCGGATGTCGGGGATGTTGAGCACCGGGGCATGCACCCTGGGCCGGGCCACGAACGAGCCGGCCCGCTTGCGGCGCACGATCAGACCGGCCTCGACCAGGGCCGCCATGGCCTTGCTGACCGTCATGCGGGCGCAGCCGTACTGGGCCATCAGCTCGGTCTCGAACGGCACGCGATGGCCCGGCGGCCATTCGCCCGAGCGGATGCGGTCCTCGATGTCGCCGCGAATGCGCTGGTGCAGCGGGGCCGAGGTCACGCCAGCAGAGCCTTCAGGGTCTGACAATAACGTGCGGCGACCGTCTCGCGGGCGTGGTGGCGGCCGCCCTCGACCACCTGCCGGCCCTGACGCCAGACGGTGTCGATGGCGCCGTGGCGACCGGCGAAGACCAGGCTGTCGATCAGCATGTCGCCCTCGCGCCCGATCAAGGCCGGATGCTCTGCGTCCAGGGTGATGAAGTCGGCCGCCGCGCCGCGCTTCAGCCCGCCTCGCCCAGCGCCAAGCGCCTGGGCACCGCCCGCACAGGCGCCGCGCCACAGCTCGCCGCCGGTCGAGCGCCGGGGTCCGCCGGCCAGCACGTTGCGAGCCCGGCGGGTCAGGCGCTGGGCGTATTCCAGGGCCCGCACCTCCTCGGCCGCGTCGATCAGGATGTTGGAGTCGGTACCCAGGCCGAACGCCCCGCCGGCCGCCAGATAGTCGTGGGTCGGGAAAACGCCGTCGCCCAGATTGGCCTCGGTGACCGGGCACAGGCCCGCCACCGCGCCGCTCTTGGCCAGGCGCTCGGTTTCCATGGCGTTGATGTGGGTGGCGTGGATCAGGCACCAGCGCTTGTCGACCAGCGCATGGTTCATCAGCCAGCGGACGGGCCGCTGACCGGTGGCGGCCAGGCAGTCGTCGACCTCCTTGGTCTGCTCGGCCACGTGCATGTGGATCGGGCCATCGCCGGCCAGGGGCAGGATGGCGTCCAGCTCCTCGGCCGTCACCGCGCGCAGGCTGTGGGGCGCGATGCCGACCACCGCGTCGGGCGTGCCGGAGACGATCTGGCGGCAACGCTCCACCAGCCGCGCGAAGCCGTCGACATCGTGGATGAAGCGCTTCTGCCCATCCGTGGGCGGCGCGCCGCAGAAGTTGGAGTGGGCGTAGAACACCGGCAGCAGGGTCAGGCCGATGCCTGTCTCGTCCGCCGCCGCCGCGATCCGCACGGCCATCTCGGCGGGGTCGTCATAGAAGCCGCCTGACGGATCGTGGTGCAGATAGTGGAACTCGCCCACCCGCGTGAAGCCACCCTCCAGCATCTCGATCTGGCCCATGGCGGCGATGGTCTGAACGTCGTCTGGACCCAGGCGGCCCAGGAAGCGGTACATCACCTCGCGCCAGGTCCAGAAGTTGTCGCCGGTGTCGCCCCGCGCTTCGGCCAGGCCGGCCATGGCCCGCTGGAAGGCGTGGCTGTGAACATTGGCCAGACCCGGCAGGGCCGCGCCCAGGCGGATGCCGTCGCCGGCCGGGACGTCGGTGTCGATGCGGGCGATGCGGCCGTCCAACAGGGTCAGCCTGACACTGTGCGCCCAGCCGTCGGCCAGCAGCGCGCTCTGGCACCAGACGACGGTCGAGCCGGTGTCCATCGAGGCTTCGGGAATCTGCGTGTCGGTCACTGGACAGGGCTCCTCGCTTGCTAATATGTCTATACATATTGAACACTGCCGCAAGAGAGGGAGGCGGGCGCAATGCAGTGCGACACACTGTGGACAAACTGCCGGCTCGCCACCCTTGATCCGGCGCGCGAGGGCTTGGGGATCGTCGAGCGCGGCGTGGTCGCAGCCCGTGATGGCCGCATCGTCTATGCCGGCGACCTTGCCGACGCGCCGGCCTTTGAGGCTGCCGAAATCGTCGACTGCGAGGGCCGCTGGATCACGCCCGGCCTGATCGATCCCCACACCCATCTGGTCTTCGCCGGCGACCGCGCCCACGAGTTCGAGCTGCGCCTCGCAGGCGCCTCCTATGAGGAGATCGCCCGGTCAGGCGGCGGCATCGTCTCGACCATGACCGCCACCCGCGCGGCGTCCGAACAGCAACTGGTCGCCGCCGCCCTGCCCCGCCTGGACGCCCTGATCGCCGAGGGCGTGACGACGGTCGAGATCAAGTCCGGCTATGGCCTGTCGCTGGACGATGAGCTGAAGTGCCTGCGCGCCGCTCGCGCCCTGGCCGACTGTCGCTTGATCGACATCCGCGCCACCCTGCTGGGCGCCCACGCCCTGCCGCCGGAGTTCAAGGGCGATCCCGATGGCTATATCGATCTGGTCTGCAAGCAGATGATCCCCGCCGTCGCCGACGCCAGGCTGGCTGACGCGGTCGACGTGTTCTGCGAGGGCATCGGCTTCACCCTCGCCCAGACGCGGCGGGTGTTCCAGGCCGCCCACAAACGGGGCCTGAAGATCAAGATTCACGCCGAGCAGCTATCCAACCAGAACGGCGCGGCCCTGGCCGCCGAGTTCTGGGCCCTGTCGGCCGATCACCTGGAGCATCTGGACGCGGCCGGGGTAGAGGCCATGGCCGCCGCCGGCACGGTCGCCACCCTGCTGCCGGGCGCCTTCTATTTCACCCGCGAACACAAGCTGCCGCCGATCGAGGCCCTGCGCGCGGCCGGGGTGCCGATGGCCCTGGCCACCGACTGCAACCCCGGCACCTCGCCGATCACCTCGCCGCTGCTGGTCATGAACATGGCCGCCACCCTGTTTCGCATGACCGTCGAAGAGTGCCTGGCCGGCCTTACCCGCGAGGCCGCCCGGGCCCTGGGCCTGCTGGCCGACCGGGGCACGCTGCAGGCGGGCAAGGCCTGCGATCTGGCCATCTGGGACATCGAGCGTCCCGCCGAACTTGTTTATCGCATGGGCTTCAATCCGCTCCATGCCCGCGTCTGGAAAGGTCGCTGACCATGGTTGTTCTACATCCCGGCGAAGTCTTCCTGATGGAGTGGAAAAAGGTCTATCGCGGCGAGACCGCTCGGCTGCATGACGACGCCTGGCCGGTGATCGCGCGCAGCGCCGAGGCAGTCGAACGCATCCTGGCCCGGGGCGAGCCCGTCTACGGGATCAATACCGGCTTTGGGAAACTGGCCAGCGTCCGTATCGGCGACGAGGATCTGGAACGACTGCAGCGCAATATCGTGTTGTCCCACGCCGCCGGCACGGGCGAGCCGTCGCCCGTTGCGGTGATCCGCCTGATGATGGCTTTGAAGCTGGCCAGCCTGGCGCAGGGAGCCTCAGGCGTACGGGTCGAGACCGTTAGACTGCTGGAGGCCATGGTCGTCCAGAACCTGACGCCGGTGATCCCCTGCCAGGGCTCGGTCGGAGCCTCGGGCGATCTGGCTCCGCTGGCCCACATGGCCGCGACCATGATCGGAGTGGGCGAGGTCTTCGTCGACGGCGTCCGCGTTCCCGCCGCCCAGGCCCTGGACGACGCCGGCCTGGCACAGTTGGTGCTGGGCCCCAAGGAGGGTCTGGCCCTGCTGAACGGCACCCAGTTCTCCAACGCCAACGCCCTGGCCGCCCTGTTCGAGGCCGAGCTGCTGTTCCAGTCGGCCCTGATCACCGGTGCCCTGTCGACCGAGGCCGCCAAGGGCTCGGACACCCCGTTCGATCCACGCATCCACCTGCTGCGCCGCCATGTCGGTCAGATCGAGACCGCCGCCGCCTTGCGGAGCCTGATGGCCGGCTCGGCCATCCGCGCCTCGCACCTGAAGGAGGACGAGCGGGTCCAGGACCCCTATTGCCTGCGCTGCCAGCCCCAGGTGATGGGCGCGGCGCTGGACGTGCTGAAACAGGCGGCAACCACCCTGGCCACCGAGGCCAATGGCGTGTCGGACAATCCGCTGATCTTCCCCAGCGACGTGGAGGGCGGCGACGAGGCCCTGTCCGGCGGCAATTTCCACGCCGAGCCCGTGGCCTTCGCGGCCGACATGATCGCCCTGGCCGTCTGCGAGATCGGCTCGATCGCCGAGCGCCGCATCGCCATGCTGGTCGATCCGGCCCTGTCGGGCCTGCCGGCCTTCCTGACGCCCAAGCCGGGCCTCAACTCCGGCTTCATGATCCCGCAGGTGACCGCCGCCGCCCTGGTGTCGGAGAACAAGCAGAAGGCCTATCCGGCCAGCGTCGACTCGATCCCCACCTCGGCCAACCAGGAAGACCACGTCTCGATGGCCGCCCACGGCGCCCGGCGCCTGCTGGCCATGGTCGAGAGCGCTACGGCGGTGATCGGCATCGAGCTGCTGGCGGCCGCCCAAGGCTGCGATTTCCATGCGCCGCTGAAGTCGAGCGAGGTGCTGGAGGCGGTGCGCGGACTGGTTCGCAAGCACGTGCCGCATCTGGAAGACGACCGGCATTTCCACCCCGACATGGAGGCCGCCAACCTGCTGGTCCGCTCCGGCGCGGTGATCGCGGCGGCGAGTGACCTGCCGGGGGTGGTTTAGTGCCTTCCCAATTCCCGCTCTCCCCGGCGAAGGCCGGGGCCCAGATTCAGCCTGAGCATTTGGGGATGACGCGCCTTCTGACCCAGCCAGAACAACTCCCGCTCGGGGTTCGATCTGGGCCCCGGCCTTCGCCGGGGAGAGCGGAGTTTTGGGCATGACAGCGTCGAGCTGGCTCGCCATCCATCGCGGCGACGCCCCGCTGATCGTCAGCCTGCCGCACACCGGAACCGCGATCCCGCCGGAGATCGAGGCCCGCCTCGTCTCGCCCTGGCTGGCCCGCAAGGACGCCGACTGGAGGGTGGACCGGCTCTATGATTTCGCCACCGACCTCGGCGCCACCGTGATCCGCACGGCGATCTCGCGCACAGTGATCGACGTCAATCGCGACCCGTCGGGCGCCTCGCTCTATCCGGGCCAGACGACCACCGAGCTTTGCCCGACCACGACCTTCGACGGCGAGCCGCTCTATCGCGACGGCCAAGCGCCGGACGAGGCTGAGATCAACCGCCGCCGCGCCGCCTTCTTCGATCCCTATCACGCGGCGCTGACCTCCGAGACCGCCCGGCTGCGTCAAAGCCATCAGCGGGTCGTACTCTACGAGGCCCACTCGATCCGCTCGCTGGTGCCGCGCCTGTTCGACGGCCAGCTGCCGCAGTTCAACCTCGGCACCAACAGCGGCGGCAGCTGCGACCGGGGCCTGACGATGGCGGTCGAGACGGCCTGCGACGCCTCCGGGCTGAGCCGCGTCACCAACGGCCGCTTCAAGGGTGGCTGGACCACGCGCCGCTATGGCCAGCCGGCGCAGGGCGTCCACGCCATCCAGATGGAGCTGGCCTGCCGGGGCTACATGGACGACCCGATCGAGGCCCCGACGCCCGACGCCTGGCCCGCGCCCTATCGGCCCGACCAGGCCGCGCCGATGCGCGCGGTGCTGGGCGAGGTCCTTTCCGCCTGCATCGCCTTTGCGAGACCCCCAGTATGACCCGCATCGACAACAGCCGCGTCATCCGCGCACCACCGGGACGACCCTGTCCGCCAAGTCGTGGCTGACCGAGGCTCCCCTGCGGATGCTGATGAACAACCTGCATCCCGACGTCGCCGAGCGGCCCGAGGAGCTGGTGGTCTATGGCGGCATCGGCCGGGCGGCGCGCGACTGGGAGAGCTTCGACAAGATCGTCGAGACCCTCCGACGGCTGGAGGATGACGAGACCCTGCTGGTCCAGTCCGGCAAGCCGGTGGGGGTGTTCAAGACCCATGCCGACGCGCCGCGGGTGCTGATCGCCAATTCCAACCTGGTGCCGCGCTGGGCGACCTGGGAGCATTTCAACGAACTGGATCGCAAGGGCCTGGCCATGTACGGCCAGATGACCGCCGGCTCGTGGATCTATATCGGCGCCCAGGGCATCGTTCAGGGCACCTACGAGACCTTCGTCGAGATGGGCCGCCAGCACCATGGCGGCGACCTGTCTGGCAAGTGGCTGCTGACGGCGGGCCTGGGCGGCATGGGCGGGGCCCAGCCTCTGGCGGCGGTGATGGCCGGTGCCTCTTGCCTGGCCATCGAGTGCCAGCCTTCGCGGATCGAGATGCGGCTGCGCACCGGCTATCTGGACAAATCCACCGACAGCCTCGACGAGGCCCTGGCCTGGATCGAGCAGGCCAGGGCCCCGATCTCGGTCGGCCTGCTGGGCAACGCCGCGCAACTGCTGCCGGAGATGTTCAGGCGCGGCATCCGGCCCGATCTGCTGACCGACCAGACCAGCGCCCACGATCCGATCAACGGCTATCTGCCGGCCGGCTGGAGCCTGGAGCAGTGGGCGGCCGCCAAGGAGCGCGATCCGGAAAGCGTCAACCGCGCGGCCCGCGCCTCGATGGCGGTGCACGTCCAGGCCATGCTCGACTTCCAGGCCGCCGGGGTGCCGACCGTCGACTATGGCAACAACATCCGCCAGATGGCGCTGGAGGAAGGCGTCACCAACGCCTTCGATTTCCCGGGCTTCGTGCCGGCCTATATCCGCCCGCTGTTCTGCCGGGGGATCGGGCCGTTCCGCTGGGCGGCGCTGTCGGGCGACCCCGAGGACATCGCCAGGACCGACGCCAAGGTCAAGGAACTGATCCCCGACAATCGCCACCTGCACAACTGGCTCGACATGGCCGCCGAGAGGATCAAGTTCCAGGGCCTGCCCGCTCGCATCTGCTGGGTCGGCCTGGGCGATCGCCACCGGCTGGGCCTGGCTTTCAACGCGATGGTCGCCAGCGGCGAGCTGAAGGCTCCGGTCGTCATCGGCCGCGATCACCTGGATAGCGGCTCGGTCGCCTCGCCCAACCGCGAGACCGAGGCGATGCGCGACGGGTCGGACGCCGTCTCGGACTGGCCCCTGCTGAACGCCCTGCTCAACACCGCCTCGGGCGCCACCTGGGTGTCGCTGCACCATGGCGGCGGGGTGGGCATGGGTTTCTCGCAACACGCGGGGATGGTCATCGTCGCCGACGGCACCGAAGCCGCCGCCCAGCGCCTGGCCCGGGTGCTGTGGAACGACCCGGCCAGCGGGGTCATGCGCCACGCCGATGCGGGGTATGAGATCGCCGTGGATTGCGCCCGGGAGAAGGGGCTGGATCTGCCGGGGGTTCTTTGAAGCAGATCC
>JANOSS010000077.1:0-9062 GCA_031415995.1 Caulobacter sp.
CCAGACCTTCCGGGTGGTGACCGAGCTGGAGCACCGCTATCCCGACTTCCTGGGCCTGAACCTGACCTGGGAAACCCTGGAAGGCATCATCAAGCACAATGGCCCGGTGACCGAGAAGCTGGGCAAGCCGTCCTGGAAGGCCATCTCCAAATACGACAACGAATACAATCTGGGCCTGGGCACCTGGGCGTCGGCCGAGGCCCAGGTCGCGGCCCTGGCCGACGACATCGCCTACAACAACCACGACGTCGATGATGGCGTGGAAGCGGGCCTGTTTGGCCTGGACGAACTGCTGGACGTGCCGCTGATCGGGCCGATCCTGTTTGCCGTAAAGAGCGAGCGCCCGGACCTGGACGCCCGCCTGACCCGGCTGGAGGCCGTGCGCCGCATGATCGGGGCCATGGTCGACGATGTGATGGGCGAGACCTTGAAGCGCGCCGCCGCCACCGGCGTCCAGACCGCCGACGCGGTGAGGGCGCTGGACCACGCCCTGGTCGCCTTCTCGCCGGACATGGCCGAGGACCTGGCCCGGCTGCGCCAGTTCCTGCACGCCCGCATGTACCGCCACTGGCGCGTCAATCGCACCCGCAGTCAGGCGCGTCGCATTCTGGCCGAGATGTTCAGCCTGTTTCTGGCCGAGCCGGACGTCCTGCCGTCGGTCTGGTTCGAGAAGTCGCAGAACCGCGACGAGGCCGGGCGCGCGCGGGTGGTCTGCGACTATATCGCGGGCATGACCGACCGCTTCGCCATCGAGGAACACAGGAAACTGTTCCAGCTCGACGTCTGGAACTAGGGTTCGGGCGCAGACTGCTCCCAGCTTTTTCGGGAGCCAAGGGCGTTTCCTTGCCACTGTGATGGCGCAGGCGGTTATGGCTGGCCTGTCCCTTCGGTAAACTATGTTCGCGCACGTGTGATTCGGCGGTCCGAGCCGCGTGCGTTGTAGTCTGGAGCCTAATCGCGATGTCCGATCCCCACCGCGGCGCCTATACGCCGCCGACCGATGCGCCGCTGTCGTTCGATGCGCGTCAGCCGGTGCGCGGTTCCCGTCCGCTGCCCATGACCCTGATCATCAGCGCCGTGGTGCTGATGACGCTCGTGGTGGCGGTGGTGATGATCTATCGCGGCGGCGTGCGCGGTCCCAATGAGCCGCCGCGCACGGTCGGCTCGCAGGTCGCCGAGATGAAGACCGCGCCGCCGGCCGGCAGCCAGCCGTCCGATCCGGCTTCGGGCCTGCAGATCTACAAGAACGAGGAAAGCCAGCCCTCGCCGACCTATGCCGCCCAGCCGGAGGCGCCGCTGCCGCGTCCGACCACGCCGGTCGAGGCCAAGCCGATCGCGACCGCCGCCCTGCCTGCGGCCGCCAAGCCGGCCCCGGCCCCGACGATCGAGGCCCTGGCCACCGCCGCGATCGCCCCCCCGCCCAAGCCCGTCGCCGCCAAGCCGGCGGTGGTCGCCTCCGCCGCGCCCAAGCCGGTCGCCTCGGCCAGCGGCGCGGCCATGGTGCAGATCGGCGCCCTGTCTTCGCCCGCCCTGGCCGACAAGGCCTGGAACGACGCCGCCCGCCTGGCCCCCGGCCTGGCCGCCGGCAAGGGCAAGAAGGTCGAGGCGATCGACAAGAACGGCACGACGCTCTACCGCACCTCGGTGACGGGCTTTTCCAGCCGCGAGTCCGCCAAGGCGTTCTGCGAGGCGATCTCGGCCGCAGGCAAGTCCTGCTTCGTGAAGTAGGAACCAGCGCTTGAGCACCTCCGCCGCGATCCTCGGCTGCGCCGGGACCACCCTGTCGGCTGAAGAAGTCGCCTTCTTCCGGGATGTGAAGCCGTGGGGCTTCATCCTGTTCAAGCGCAACATCGCCGATCCCGAGCAGGTGCGGGCCCTGACCGCCGCCCTGCGCGACACGCTCGGCCGGCCCGACGCGCCCATCCTGATCGACCAGGAGGGTGGCCGCGTCGCCCGCCTGCAGCCGCCGCACTGGAAGACCTATCCGCCCGGCCGCGCCTATGGCGAGCTGGTGGCCAACGATCCCCTGGTGGCTCGCGAGATCACCCGCCTGGGCGCGCGCCTGATCGCCCATGACCTGCGGGCCATCGGCGTCAATGTCGACTGCGTGCCGGTGCTGGACGTGCCCGACCCTCTGGGCCACGAGATCATCGGCGACCGCGCCTATGGCGACACCCCCGAGCAGGTGGCCACCCTGGGCCGCGCCGCCGCCGAGGGCCTGCTGGCCGGCGGCGTGCTGCCGATCATCAAGCACATTCCCGGTCACGGCCGCGCCATGAGCGACAGCCATCTGGAGCTGCCGGTCGTGAACGCCAAGCTGGCTGAGCTGGACGCCCGCGATTTTGCGCCGTTCCGCGTGCTGTCCGACATGCCGATGGCGATGACCGCCCACGTCGTCTACACGGCCATCGACCGCAAGCGCCCGGCCACCACGTCGAGAAAGGCCATCAAGCAAGTCATACGCAAATCGCTGGGCTTCGACGGCCTTTTGATGAGCGACGATCTGTCAATGAAGGCCCTGTCGGGCGACTTCAGGCAGCGGGCCAAGGACAGTCTGTCGGCCGGCTGCGATGTGGTCCTGCACTGCAACGGCGACATGGACGAGATGAAGGCCGTGATGTCCGGCGTCGGCGGCCTGTCCAAGGAAGCCCGCCGCCGCTCGCAGGCGGTGATGAGCCGGCTGGTCAAGGTGGTCGAGCCGCTGGATGTTGCCGAGGCCAGGGCCCGGTTCGACGCCGCCTTCACCAACACTTCCTATTCGGGTAGCTTTGCGTGACGACGGGCTTCCAGCCCACGCTCGACTTCGAGGCCGCCGACGCGGCGGCGGAAGACGGCGCGGCGCTGGTCATCGACATCGACGGCTATGAAGGTCCGCTGCACGTGCTGCTGGCCTTGGCGCGCCGCCAGAAGGTCGACCTGCTGCAGCTGTCGATCACCAGGCTGGCCGAGCAATATCTGGCCTTCGTTCAGCAGGCCCGCCGGGTGCGGTTTTCCCTGGCCGCCGACTATCTGGTGATGGCCGCCTGGCTGGCCTATCTGAAATCGCGCCTGCTGCTGCCCAAACCCGAACGCGCCAAGGGCGAGGAGCCGCCGGCCGAGGAGATGGCCGCGCAGCTGGCCTTTCGTCTGGCCAAGCTGGACGTCATGCGCCAGGCCGTCGAAGCCCTCAAGGCGCGCCCGCTGCTGAAGCGCGAGGTGTTCATGCGCGGCGATCCCGAAGCCGTGAGGATCGTCTCGTCAACGCGGCTGGAGGGCGATCTCTACAGTCTGATGAGCGCCTACATCACGCAGCGCAAACGCGAGCAAAGCCGCCACTATGCGCCGCGTCCGCCCACCGCCTATCCGCTGGAAGACGCCCGCGACCGGCTGCGCACCCTGCTGCCGCGCATGGAAGACTGGACCACCCTGACCACCGTGGCGCCCGTCGAGCGCTCTCTGGAAGAAGACGACGGCCCGTCGCCGGCCTCCTACATGGCCTCCACCCTGGCGGCCTCGCTGGAACTGGTCAAGGAAGGCGTGCTGGAGGCGCGGCAGATGGAAGCGTTCTCGGATCTCTATCTGCGGGCGCGGGCGCAGCCGCTGGAGGGCGTGGAGTGAGCCGTCTCTCCAAGATCCTTCTCCCCTTGTGGGAGAAGGTGGCCTGCGAAGCAGGTCGGATGAGGGGTTGCGCGGAGCTATCCGCAGGCGTTCTGCAATTCTCCGTCCGGCGCCTATCGACCCCTCATCCGTCGGCCTTCGGCCGCCACCTTCTCCCGCAGGGGGAGAAGGCAAGCTTTCGCCGGGCCGTCGCATGACCCAGACCGACCCCCTGTTCACCGAGCGCTGCATCGAGGCGCTGCTGTTCGCCGCCGCCGAGCCGCTGAGCGATGTCGACCTGGCCAAGCGCCTGCCCGAGGGCTCCGACATCCAGGCCGGGATCGCCGCTCTGCGCCTCCGCTACGAGGGTCGGGGGATCGAGCTGGTCTGCGTGGCCAACCGCTGGCGCTTCCAGACCGCGACGGACCTGGCCTTCCTGATGACCGAGGAACGCGAGGAGCCGCGGCGGCTGTCCAGGGCGGCCCAGGAGACCCTGGCGATCATCGCCTATCACCAGCCCGTCACCCGGGCCGAGATCGAGGCCGTGCGCGGCGTCCAGGCCAGCCGGGGCACGATCGACGTGCTGCTGGAGCTTGGGCTGGTGCGGATGCGCGGCCGCCGCCGCTCGCCGGGCCGGCCGGTGACCTTCGGCACCACCGACGCCTTTCTCGAGCACTACGGCCTGGCCACCCTGTCGGACCTGCCGGGCGTTACCGAGATGAAGGCCGCCGGCCTGTTGGAGATGAACCTGCCGCCGGGTTTCTCGGTCCCCGACCCGCTGGGCCTGCGTCCCGGCGAGGACGAGGATCCGCTGGAAGACGGCGACGAGGCGCCGGAATTTGCTCAGGACTTCCTGGGGGAGATGGAGAAGGGGTGAAGGTAGGGGAGGGGCGCTTCCGCTCTTCGTCCCGTCATTCCCGCCCCCGTGGCGGGAACCCCTCGACGGACCGCAGGTGCGGATGTGTGGCGCGCTGGCGCGCCAGTGCGCTTCGCGTGTCAGCTGAACCAGGGGTTCCCGCCACAAGGGCGGGAATGACGGAGGTTATGAGTGGGGCAAGCCGGATAGGCTTGGCTCGCCGCCTCGCGAACGCCTATATTGTCAGAGAGATTGTAACGACACGCCGCAGCGGCTAATGGGCCGCTGTCGCAAGGAGCACGATTGCTATGGGTAGCATGAGCTGGATTCACTGGGTGATCGTGCTTGGGGTCATCGCCCTGCTGTTCGGTGGCCGAGGCAAGCTGTCGGGAATCATGGGCGACGCCGCCAAGGGCATTCGCGCCTTCAAGGACGGCCTGAAGGACGACTCCAGCAGCGAGAGCGCCGACAGCAAGGCCACGGGCGCCCTGCCGCGCACCGAAGCCGAAAAAGATAAGTCGTAAGAACCCTCGGGCGCGCGGGCGAACCCGTTGCGCGCGTCCCTTCCACTTCGCGACGGCGGACCCAGGTCCGCGTCGTTCTAAGGCGCGTCCATGCTTCCTGATATCGGCGGCACAGAACTTCTGGTCATCGCTGCGGTCGCTCTGATCGTGGTCGGGCCGAAGGATCTCCCCATGCTGCTGCGCAAGCTTGGCCAGTTCATCGGCAAGATGCGCGGCATGGCGTCCGAATTCCGCGCCAGCTTCGACGAAATGGCCCGCCAGTCCGAACTCGACGACCTGCGCAAGGAAGTCGAGGCCATGCGCTCGGGCCAGTACGCCTCGCCACTGCGCGACGCCGCCGACCAGGCCAAGGATGTCGGGGTGGATCAGGTGTTCGCCGACATCGACGCCAGTCTGAGCAACGGAACGGTGCAGGCTCACCCCTATGCGGGCTACCAGCCCCATGGCGTATCGGGCGAGCCGTCGATCCTGCCGCCGGAAACCGAGATCCAGCCCGTCGCCGCCAAGCCCCGCAAGCCGCGCGTCGCCAAGGCTCCGGCGGTCGTTGAACCCGCTGCCTCCAAGGCCCCCGCCCGCAAGCGCGCGGCCAAGGTCGAGATCGTCGTCGAAGCGCCCCAGGCCGCCCGCGCCCCGCGCAAGAAGGCCGTCAAGGCCGGCGGCTCGACCGCCTCGGATATCGTCTCGTGACGGACGCCATCGGACACGAACCCGAGGACGAGATCGAAGCCTCGCGCGCCCCGTTGCTGGAGCATCTGGTCGAGCTGCGCATGCGGCTGATCATCTGCGTGCTGGCCCTGTTCGTCGGGTTTGGCGTCTGCTTCGCCTTCGCCGACCAGATCTTCCTGTTCCTGGTCAAGCCGTTCACGGTGGCCCAGCAACTGCTGGCCGCCCAGCACTCTGGCGGCAAGCATGGTCCGTTCGACCTGCTGCTGGCCCTGGTGGGCCTCAAGGACATTCCGATGGGCCAGACCAAGGCTCTGGATCTGGTCTATACGGCGGCGCTGGAGTTCTTCTTCACCAAGCTGAAGCTGGCCGGTTTCGGCGCCGTGGTCCTGACCTTTCCGGTCCTGGCCTGGCAGCTGTATCGCTTCGTGGCGCCCGGTCTCTACAAGAACGAGCGCGGGGCGTTCCTGCCGTTCCTGCTGGCCTCGCCCTTCATGTTCTTCCTTGGCGCGGCGCTGGTCTACTTCATCATGCTGCCGTTCGTCCTTTGGTTCTCGCTGAGCCAGCAGGTGCAGACGGCCGGCATCTCGATCCAGCTGCTGCCCAAGGTCAGCGACTATCTGACCTTGGTGACCTCGCTGCTGCTGGCCTTCGGCCTGTGCTTCCAGCTGCCGGTGGTGGTGTCGCTGCTGGGCCTGGCCGGGATCCTGTCCAGCAAGCTGCTGCGCGAGGGTCGCCGCTACGCCATCGTCGGGGTGTTCATCGCCGCCGCCATTCTGACCCCGCCCGATCCGATCAGTCAGCTGACCTTGGCCATCCCGATGTGCCTGCTCTACGAAATCAGCATCTGGTGCGTGTGGCTGATCGAACGCGGCAAGGCCAAGGACGAGACCAAGCGCAACGAGATCGTGGCGGTCTGACGCTCTCTCCCCCACATCCGCTCTTCGGGTCGCCGGGGAGAGCGGAGTCGGGGGAACAACAAAAAAGCCTCCGCCCCGGAAGGGAGCGGAGGCTTCTTGTCTTTCAGCGACCCTGCGAGGGCCGGTCGTGCCTGAGCCTTACAGCGAAGCCTGTTGCTTGGGCTGAGCGCCCATGGCCTGCAGTTGAGCCTTGGCTGCGCGGACGGAGCCGCCGACGCAGGCCTGGTATTCGATGCGGTTGGAGAAGTCGCTCGAGGTCTTGCAGACGGCTTCGGCGGCGGCCTTGATCTCGGCGTGGATCTGGTCGGTCGACTTGCCCTTCAGCGACACGCGAACGATGGTCACGGCTTCCTGGCGGGTGGCGACCTTCGAGGCGCCCGGACGGGCCTTCAGGATCGCGGCCAGCTGACGATTGGCGTCAGAGGTTGCGTTGTCGAGGCAGCTGGCGAGCGAGGCGCCCTTCTCGTTGGCGCAGACGGCCTGAGCGGCGCTCTTGATCTCGTCATTGATCTGGACGCTGGTCTTGCCGACGAGCGAGACGCGAACCAGGTTGGCGGCGCTGGCGGGGGCGGCGAAGGCAACCGAGACGGTGACGAGGGCGGCGAGAGCGGCAAATTTCTTCAAGGTATACATCCTGTATCTTGAGGGAAGGAAACGCGGTTCTGCGTACTTGGCGCTCTGTTTTTCATCTCCGTCTTAAATTGAAGTTCAAAAACAACGTTAACGGACGTTAGGGGGTTTCGATATCCAAGGCTTGTCTTCCAAATAGACCCCATTCCGGCTTCTATTTCGGGAAATGATTCAATCTATGCTCTAGGGCGGGCTATCTGTGGGTGTGGAAAACTGGGTGCGACGCGTTGTCGCAGGTTTTCGTCTCACGACAACACGGTGCCGCCCCGCGAATCCCTGACCCATGCAGCCCTGAAAAGGTTGGCGCCTCAGCCGACGCGCCTTAGAGAGGGCGTTTCCCTAAGCCAGTCTTCGAGCACTTTTCCGATGCACGACATCAAGGCCATCCGCGACAATCCCGAAGCCTTTGAAGCCGCCTGGTCGGCCAAGGGTCGCTCGGGCGCGGCCGCCGAGGCCGTGCGGCTGGATGGCCAGCTGCGCGCGGCCCAGACGGCGCTGCAGGAGAGCCAGGCCAGGCGCAACGAAAGCTCCAAGCTGATCGGCCAGGCCAAGGCCAGGAAGGACGAGGCAGAGGCCGCGCGTCTGATGGCCGAGGTCGAGTCCCTGAAAGGCGTCATGGCCGCCGCTTCGCAAGAAGAGGCGCAGGCCGGCGCCGGGTTGAAAGACCTGCTGGCGTCGCTGCCCAACATCCCGGCCCACGACGTGCCGCCCGGCGAGGATGAAGCCAGCAATGTCGAGGTCCGCCGCTGGGGCGACGCGTCCCAGCTGTCCGCCGGCCGCCTGAACGCACCCAAGGATCACGTCGATCTGGGCGCAGCCCTGGGCGGCATGGACTTCGAGGCCGCCGCCCGCATGAGCGGCGCACGCTTTGTGGTGCTCAAGGGCCAGATCGCCCGGCTGGAACGGGCGCTGGGTCAGTTCATGCTGGACCTGCAGACGGTGCAGCACGACTACATCGAGGTGAGCCCGCCGCTACTGGTCAAGGACCACGCCCTCTTTGGGACTGGGCAGCTACCGAAATTCAAAAGTGACCTCTTCTTCGCATCGACCTACTCGGATGAGGAACGCCGTGTTGGCGGCGAGGGCAATCTCGCCTTTTTGCCTGAGTTGCTTCCAGACCGTTTTGTCGCTTCGCTTGCTCGCCTCTCTGGTCCTGATGAAAGCGGACGGTCTTTTGAAGTCGATGGCGATCCGAATGCTTCGATCGAGAACACGCTTGCCGCATTGGAAATGCAGGGAATTTCTGGGCAGCACTGGCTGATCCCCACCGCCGAAGTCTCCCTGACCAATATCGTTCGCGAACAGATCACCGACGAGGCGCAGCTGCCGCTGCGGATGACGGCCCTGACCCCCAGCTTCCGCTCCGAAGCCGGCGCCTCGGGTCGCGACACCCGCGGGATGATCCGCCAGCATCAGTTCTACAAGGTCGAGCTGGTCTCGATCACCACGCCCGACCAGTCCGAGGCCGAGCACGAGCGCATGGTCGGTTGCGCCGAGGCGGTGCTGAAGGCGCTGAACCTGCCGTTCCGCACCATGCTGCTGTGCGCCGGCGACATGGGTTTCGGCGCCCGCAAGACCTATGACCTCGAGGTCTGGCTGCCGTCGCAAAATACCTTCCGCGAGATCAGCTCGTGCTCCAACTGCGGCGACTTCCAGGCCCGGCGCATGGACGCCCGGTTCCGCAAGGCCGGCGAGAAGGGCACGCAATACGTCCACACCCTGAACGGTTCGGGCCTGGCCGTGGGCCGCACCCTGGTGGCCGTGCTGGAGAACTATCAGGACGAGACCGGCGGCATCACCATCCCCGAGGCGCTGATCCCCTATATGGGCGGCGTCACCTATATCGGGGGCGAGAAGTGATCCTTTCGCCTTCCTTGCCTTCTCCCCTTGCGG
>JANOSS010000078.1:0-13759 GCA_031415995.1 Caulobacter sp.
TTTCTAGGAAATCCATAAAGTCGCCCATCCCTCAAAAGAGATCCGGATCGACATGTCGATCCGGATCGGCGACATGGATTTCTAGGAAATCCATAAAGTCGCCCATCCCTCAAAAGAGATCCGGATCGACATGTCGATCCGGAGCGGCGACATGGATTTCTAGGAAATCCGGTCAGCCTTCGCTGAACCAACAAGAGAAGGGCGGGACCGCAAGGTCCCGCCCTTTTTCTTTGTGCCGCGGAAAGTCAACGGCGCCATGCATCCAACGCCAAGCGTCAGCGTTTCTCCGTCTGAAGAGCAAAACAGACGGGAGGCGATCCATGCCGATGCGCCGCATCCACAACATCCATCACCGCCGCATTCCGCGGGCCGGGCTTGTCATCTTCGCCGTAGGCCTGTGGCTGGCCCTGGGCCTGATCAGCCAGGCCGCCTTCCAGCTGGTCGGATAGAGCCCTTTCCGACCTGATGGCTCCGCCGGCCCGGACGAGCCCTACGGGCCGTGGCGAGAAACCTCTCGCTCGCGGAATGACCTTCCGTCCGGCCGCCGCAGCGGATACAGGCAAGGCATGTTCCGCCAGCGCCCCGACGCCGATCATCTTGTTCAAGGCTGGGTTGTCGGCGTGATGGTCGAGATCGCCGGCGAACGCACACCTGTCCGGCACTATTTCGGGGTCGGCAAGCCCGAGCGGGCAAGGGCCGAATGGGCGGCCGTCGATCTGGCCCTGGAGGTCGGCGCGGTGGCCTCCAGCCCGTTCCGGGGCACAGAGCCGGTCGAGGCCATCCGCGAGATCGTGGCCTATCGGATGCGCGAGCTGGGCCTCAAGCCTGGCGAGATCCGCGCGTTGGGCGACAAGTTCCCCCGCCGCTGGCTGCCGGTGCAGACCGAGTCCTAGAGCCCTTTCCAACCTGATGGCTTCATCAGGGCCGGACGAAAAGGGCTCCAAATCATAAGTTTAGAGCGTTTTTCGATCCGATAGCCGTTTCACACTTATCGAAAAACGTTCTAGTGGCGCTTGCCGCCGCCACACCCACGGCAACCGCCGCCGCCGACCGTGACGCGAACCGAGCTCGATGCCGAAGCCGCGGCTGAAGCCGAGCTTCTGGCGGAACCACCCGCCCAGCCGCCGCCGGATCCGCCGACCACGCCGCCATAATAGCCGCCGCCCCGTCCGCCGGAGGGACGTCCCACATAGCCGCCGCCGATGAAGGGCGGCTCGACAGGATAGTCGGGAGCGACATCGACCGGCTGGGGCAGCCAGCCCCCGCCGGGGCCGTAGCGCGTAGAGAAGTTCTGGTTGCCGCCGTAATAGGCCGCCCCGTCCCAGGAGCGGCTTTCGCGGTTCTCCTCGTAGCGCGCACTTTCCGACGCGTAGATTTCGTCGCTGAGGATCACCCCACCCGAAGCGCGATGGTCCTCCGGCCGGCGCTCATGGCGCGGGCCGCAATCGCAGTCGCGCGCCACAGGGACCGGCCGCTCGACCACGCGGTCGATATAGACCGGCTTTTCAACGACACGGTCGACATAGACCACCTTGGGGACGGGCTTGGGTCGCTTGGCCGGCGCGGGTCGCGCAACCGGCGCCTTGTGAAGCGCAGCGGGATAGCCATCGGCCAGAGTCGGCGCGGCCAAACTCGTCGCGGTCATGATCGAGCCGACGAGCAAAAGGGGCCGGATCGGCATCTTCATCGGGTTCGCACTCAAAAATACGTGCCGTTTCGGGACGGCGTTCCGCCGCGCCGCAACATCCAGGCCAAAACAACTAGACCTCAGGGCCTTGGCGCGGCCGCCGCCTTTTGCCATGGTCTTCCAAACAAGCGTTTGAGCGCGAAGTGGGGAAACGATGTCCAAGACCATGCTGGCCGCTATCGGCCTGACCGCCGGCCTAATCCTGGGAAGCGCCGCCTGCGCCCAGACGCCGGCCGCCACAGCGCCCAACGACTACGCCAGGACCGACAACTGGCTGTGCCTGCCCGGCCGCGCCGATGCCTGCGCCACCGACCAGACCACGACGATCGTCGCCGCCGACGGCAAAGCCGCCAGCGAAGCCTTCACGCCCGCCGCCAATGCGCCGGTGGACTGCTTCTATGTTTATCCGACCGTTTCCACCGATCCGGGCAGCAACAGCGACATGAGCATAGACGCCGCCGAGCGTTCGGTGGTCGAGCAGCAGCTCACGCGTTTCGGGGCCCAGTGCAAAATCTATGCGCCGATGTATCGCCAGGTCACCCTGGCGGCCCTGCGCAAGGTGATGATGGGCGGCCAGGGGGGCGACGCCGCCCTGGCCTATGGCGACGTGCGCGACGCCTGGAACCATTACCTGACCCACGAGAACAAGGGGCGTGGCGTGGTCCTGATCGGCCACAGCCAGGGCTCGCGCATGCTGCTGCAGTTGCTGAAGGAAGAGATCGACGGCAAGCCGGTCCAGAAGCAGATGATCTCGGCCCTGATCCTGGGCATGAACACGCCGGTCGACGCGGCGGGCAAATACGGCTCGATCCCGTCCTGCGCCAGCGCCAGCCAGACCGGCTGCCTGGTGTCCTATGTCTCGTTCCGCAGTTCTTCGCCGCCGCCGGCCGCCAGCCGCTTCGGCAAGACCGATCCGGCAGGCTTGCGCTCGGCCTGCGTCAACCCCGCCGCCCTGGTGGCCGGCAAGACCCAGACAGACGCCGTGCCCCTGCAGGCCTATTTCAGCGCCGGGGGCATGGGCTCTTCGGCCGCCACGCCCAAGCCGTGGGCCAAGGCCGTGAAGGTGACGACGCCGTTCGTTTCTGCGCCGGGCCTGGTGTCGGGGCGCTGCGTCAGCGCCGGCGACTTCACCTATCTGTCGGTCGATGTGAACGCCGATCCGGCCGATCCGCGCGTCGACGAGATCACCGGCGACATCCTGGTCTTCGGCCAGCCGCTGAAGGACTGGGGCCTGCACCTGATCGACGTGAATCTGGCGATGGGCGATCTGGTCACGCTGGTCGGCGAGCAGTCGAAAGCGTTTGCGGCCCCCTAGAGCCAGCAAGATGGGGGAGCGCTGGCGCTCCCCCTGAAGCTTGCCCGTATTTGGTCGCGCCCTTGAAGATGACGCCGCCCAACAGCAGCACCAGCACAAAGCCGACCAGGAACAGGAAGAACAGTATCTTGGCGACGCCCGCAGCCGCCCCGGCGAGGCCGGTAAAGCCCAGAGCCGCAGCGATCAGGGCGACAATGGCGAGGATGATGGCCCACTTCAGCATGGTGCGTTTCCTTGTATGGGAAGCCGGCGGCGCTTCTGACAAAACAACCCGCCAGAGCGCACAGCGTTCCTTGTTTTCGCCGCCCGGGGCCGGTAACCGATAGTCATGGCGTCCAAGCCCGAAAGCCCGACCGAACCCTTCAAGCGCGCCCTGGCGCACGCCGCCCGTTCGCTTGCCGAAATGCCCGATCTTGAGGTGGTGTTCTCGGGCGATGGCCCGGTGCTGATGGGCAAGCGCGCGGTGCTACCCCATCCCCCGCGTGACCTGAACAGCAAGGACGCTGCGCGCATCCGCGGGCTGGCCGACCAGATGGCTCTGCGTCTGGCCCACCATGACACGCAGGCCCATGCCCGCGCCCGTCCCTCTTCACCCGACGGTCAGGCGGCCTTCGAGTCGATCGAGCAGGCCCGGCTGGAAGCCATCGGCGCCAACGCCATGGGCGGGGTTCGCGCCAACCTGACGGCCGCGCTGGAAGCCCGACTGGAAAAGCAGGGCCTGACCCGCACCGTCGCCACCGACCGCCAGACCGCGCCCATGGCCGAGATCCTGGGCCTGATGGTCCGCGAGCGCCTGACGGGCGACGCGCCGCCGCAGGGCGCCAAGGCCCTGGTCGACATCCTGCGCGCCGACATCGAGGCCAAGGCGGGCAAGGACCTGGATCGCCTGGCCGCTGCCATCAACGACCAGACCGCCTTCGCCCGGGTCAGCCGAGAGATCCTGCGCGATCTGGATCTGGGCGAGGAGATGTCGGACGCCACCGAAAGCTCCGACGAGGACGACGGCGAGCAGGACCAGCAGGACCAGACCTCCGACGAAGATCCGGGCGAGGGCGAGGGCGATCAGTCCGAGGGCTCAACCCCGCAGGAAGCCGACACCTCGGACCGCGAAACCGAGGCCGGCGACGAGGAGATGGTCCAGTCCGAGCAGGACGGCGAGCCCGAGGACAGCGACGAAAGCCCCGAGATGGGCGACGGCGCCAAGCCGGCTCGTCCCGATAGCGGCCCCGCCCAGCCGGGCGAGCCGGCCTACAAGATCTTCACCAACAGCTATGACGAGATCGTCCCGGCCGAGGACCTGTGCGATGCCGAGGAACTGACCCGGCTGAGGGCCTATCTGGACCAGCAGCTGTCGGCACTTTCCAGTGTCGTCTCTCGCCTGGCCAACAAGCTGCAGCGTCGCCTGCTGGCCCAGCAGAACCGCGCGTGGACCTTCGATCTCGAGGAAGGGATGCTGGATGTCGCCCGCCTGACCCGGGTGATCATCGACCCCACCGCCCCTCTGTCGTTCAAGCAGGAAGAAGATCAGGAGTTCCGCGACACCTGCGTCACCCTGCTGATCGACAATTCCGGCTCGATGCGCGGCCGGCCGATCATGGTGGCGGCCGTCTGCGCCGACATTCTGGCGCGCACCCTGGAGCGCTGCGGCGTCAAGACCGAGGTGCTGGGCTTCACCACGAGAGCCTGGAAGGGCGGCACGTCGCGCGACGAGTGGGTCAAGGCCGGCAAGCCGCCAGCCCCGGGCCGCCTGAACGACCTGCGCCATATCATCTACAAGTCCGCCGACTCGCCCTGGCGCCGGGCCCGCAAGAACCTGGGCCTGATGATGCGCGAAGGCCTGCTGAAGGAAAACATCGACGGCGAGGCCCTGATGTGGGCCCACCAGCGCCTGATCGGCCGGCCCGAAGCCCGCCGCATTCTGATGGTGATCTCCGATGGCGCGCCGGTGGACGACAGCACCCTCAGCGTCAATTCGGGCCACTATCTGGAGCGCCACTTGCGTCAGGTCATCAGCGAGATCGAAGGCAAGAGCCCTGTCGAGCTGATCGCCATCGGCATCGGCCACGACGTGACGCGCTATTACCGCCGCGCCGTCACCATCGTTGATGTTGAGCAGTTGGGCGGCGTGCTGGTCGAGCAACTGGCCGCGCTGTTCGACGAGGAGCCCCGCGCCGTCAAGAAGGCGCGCGGCCTGCTGGCGCCGCTGCCGACGGTCCAGCCCTCCGCACCGAAGGCGGCCCGCAAGGTTCCTGCATGATCGGCCTGCGGATCGGCCTGGTGCTGGCCCTGACCGCCGGCATGCTGAGCCACTGCGGTCGCAAGCCCCCGCCGCCCCTGCCTGTGGTTCCCGTCAAGGCCGGTCCGGAGATCGCCCTGCAGACCACCCCGGTGCTACTGGATGCCTCCAACCCGGCCAGGACCACGATCGAGGGCTTCGTATTCGCCGGTGGTGTCGCCATCACCAGTTCCGAGACCTCGCGCCTGCACGGTCTTTCGGATCTGGCCATCACCCCGGACGGTGGGCTGGCGGCCGTAACCGACTTTGGCGATCTCTTCCAGGCTCGGCTGGTGCTGGATCCCGCCGGCCGACTGATCGGCCTGGCGGACGGCAAGCTGGAGGGCCTGAAGGGCCCCGACGGCCAGCCGCTGCAAGACAAGGACAAGGCCGACGCCGAGGGCCTGGCGATCCTGGCCAACGGCGACCGCCTGATCAGCTTCGAACGCGACCATCGCATCTGGCTCTATCCTGCAGCAGGCGGGCCGCCCCGCCCCGCGCCCAAGCCTGCCACCATCCTCCCCTACAACGAGGGCATGGAGGCCCTGGCCACCTATCCCGCCGCAGGCCCGGACGCCTATCTGGTCGGCGGCGAGGAGGGCGAAACCTGGCTCTGCAAGCTGTCGGCGGCCTGTCAGGCGCTGGCCCCGCAGCAGGGTCCGGACTTCACCTGGGGCCTGACAGCCATGACTGCGTTCAACGGCCCGGCCATCGCCACCTTCCACCGGGGGTTCGACCCCATCCGGGGCTGGCGCGGCATCCTGCGTTTCGTGGCCAATCCTATGGCACCGCCCGCCCGGCAGACCGCAGTCGCCAGCCTGCATCTGGACGGCTCGACCACGCGCGACAACTACGAGGGCCTGGCCCTGAGCACCGCGCCTTCAGGTGCCACCCGGGTCTATCTGATCTCGGACGACGGCGGCGTGCCGGGCCAGCGCACCCTGCTGATGGCCTTCGACTGGACGCCGCCGCCACCGCCGCCCGCGCCACTCAAGGTCAAAAAACCCGTCCGCAAACGGTGAGCTCACGACCGACAGTATTTCCATGTTGCGCTGCGGCACCTCACGCGCACTGACAACGTGGTTATGCGTTTTGCCGGTTGCGAGGCGAGACCCAGGCACCGCCGGAGGAACGCCTCGGGAGGAGGCTGAGCCCAACCCGCATGCCCATGCAGGCCTGGTGGACGCCGCCGAGACCCCGCTTCGCCAGTCGTTTCCTGTTGAGGCAGACGTGAAGAAATTCAGGTGCAGCGCAACATAATCGTTGATAACCCAAAAAGGCGAGACTATGACTCTTGTCGACGGCCGAGCAGGCGAGAACCGGAAGGACCGTCAGAGGAACGCGTCGGGAGGAGGTTGAACCCAACCCCCTTTCGTGGACTGAACAACATGATCCGCACCATCGCCCTGGCCGTTTCGGCCATCGCCCTGACCATCGCCGCCCCCGTTTCGGCCACCGAACTCCGCGTCAAGGTCTCCGGCAAGTCGGCCGAGCAAGTCCGCGCCGACATCGTCAAAGCCGCCAGCACCGTCTGCTGGCAGGACGTTCGGGGCGAAGCCATGTCCGGCTACCTTTACCCCGCCTGCATCCGCGCCTCGGTCAGCGACGCCGTCGCCAAGATCAACAGCCCGGCCCTGAGCGCCTACAACACCGCCAACCCGGCTTCGGGTTCGGTTGTCTCGGCCCGCTAAGCCGACCTGTTTCAGTAGCGTAGCGTACCAAACCCGGCGCGGTCCTCCGCGCCGGGTTTTGCTTTGTCTGGAGCTTGCTTTGCAGGGCGACAGAGCACAGACGCGAAAAGGCCCGCGGGGATCGCTCCTCGCGGGCCTTTCAGCATTCGATCGAGATCGTCGCTTAGGCGGCGACGGCCACGGCGGCGGCCTTGGCCTTGGCCTTGACCTGCGACTTGATCTTCAGGGCGCGCGGCGACAGCTGCTCGTCCTTGGCACCCAGCAGGAACACGTCCAGGCCGCCCTTAAAGTCCAGGGTGCGCAGGGCGGCGTTGCTGATGCGCAGACGGAAGGTCTGGCCCAGCGAATCCGAGGCCAGCGTCGCCGGCGACAGGGCCGGCAGGAAGCGGCGCTTGGTCTTGATGTTCGAGTGGCTCACATTGTGGCCGACCATCGGACCGATACCGGTGAGTTCGCAGCGGCGCGACATGGGACTACCTTGGCTGGGCGAAGCCGGAGCTTCGCAGACATGAATTTCGGGGCGCGTCGGACGAGCCGCCACGCGAGAGCGGGCGATATAGGCGAAGGGCGCCTGCCGAGTCAAGGTGGCAAGCCGGCTTGCTGCCATCCACCCGGATGAAGCTCGCCTCACGACCGCCTTCAAGACAGGTTCATCTGGCACCTTATATAGAGAGCCCATGAAGGAGCACCCGCCCATGCGTCTGATCGCCCTGGCCCTGACCGCTGCAGGTCTCGCCTTGACCGCCGGCCTGAGCCTGGCCGCCCAGCCCGTGCCGGCCACGATTCTTCCCGGCCATTGGGAATACAGCTACCGGATCGGCCCCATCCCGGCCGGGGATGAGTCGCGCTGCCTCAAGCAGGCCGATGTCGAGCAGTTCGCCAAGGGCATCTGCACCCGCAAATATACCTGCGACTACGACACCCGCCTGGTTCAGAACGGCAAGATCGCCCTGAAGGGTACGTGGACCGACAAGAAGGGCCGCGTGGCCCCGGTAACCGCCAAGGGCGACTACACCGCCGAGAGCTTCAAGCTGGACGTCAAGCTGAAGACCATCAACGGAATTCCGCTGGCCGGCGTGATGGACGCGCGGCGTGTGGGGGCCATCTGCCCGGCCGACGCCAAATAGCCCCCTGTGACGGACCGTTTGTGGTTAATCCGAATTAAGATACAATAGCTTGTAGGGAACAAAGACTGAATCGGCGGATGTCGCTGATTCGGTCCCGATTCGTTTCGCCCCTGTTCGCAAGTTCCGCTCGCGGCGTTAACTTGGGTGTTGCTCGGTGAAGCCGCTCCATTCACCCCGCTCTTCCCGGCGAAGGCCGGGGCCCAGATCGAACCCACGGAGGTAGGCGCTTTTGCGCCGCCCCATGGCGCATCATCCCCAAAAGCTCAGGCTGAATCTGGGCCCCGGCCTTCGCCGGGGAGAGCGGATGTTAGGAGCCGCGCGGCGGCGCCACCGAAAATTCCAGGTCGAACAGGGTCGGTACCGGGCTGGTCCGCGCCCGCTCCAGGGTCAGCAATTGAGCCTTGGTGCTCGCGCCCCCTTCGGCGCTGAAGCCGCCCATCCCGCCTGAAGCGGCCAGCACGCGATGACAGGGCACGACGATGGCCCAGGGGTTCTCGCCCAGGGCCTTGCCCACGGCCCGCGCCGCGCCGGGCTCGCCCATGGCGCGGGCCACCTGGCCATAGGTCGAGGTTTCGCCGGGCGCGATGGCGCGGGCGATCTCGTAGACCCGCAGGTTGAACGCCTGGACGCCGGACAGGTCGAGCGGAATGTCCGTCAGGTCGTCGCGACCGCCGGCCAGCAGATTCAGCACCCGCTCGATGATCTGCTCGATCGCGGGCGACGGCGGCGTCTCGACCGCCTCGGGGAAGCGCTTGCGCAGACGGGCCCAGGCCGCCCCGGGTGTCGCTTCGGGCAATTGCATGCCGATCAGCCCGGAAACGCCCCAGGCGACGCCGCAGCGCCCCATCACGGTGTCAAAAAGCGCGAAAGCGGTCCCCTGCATCCCTCATTTATAGCATCGCGGTTGCGGCTTTCGAGCGGCGCCCTACGATTTCCGTTTCTTGCTGTCTGGAGATCGCCGTGCGCCCCATCGTCCTCGCCGCCCTGCTGGCGTCCGCAACCGTCTCGACAGCCTCGGCCGGCGACCTGCTGATCCATGGCGGACCGATCCATACCGGGGTCGAGGCCGCGCCTAACGCCCAGGCCGTTCTGATCCGCGACAGCAGGATCCTGTTCGTCGGCGACCTGACCGCCGCCCGCGCCAAGGCCGCCAAGGACGTTCGCGACCTCGACCTGAAGGGCGCCGCCGCCTTTCCGGGCTTTGTCGACGCTCACGCCCACCTGACCGGGATTGGCCTGCGCGAACTGACCCTCAACCTGGACCAGACCGCTTCGGTCGCGGACCTGATCAAGGCGGTCAGCGTCTATGCCGCCGCCAATCCGAGCGGTCCGATCTATGGCCGGGGCTGGATCGAGACCCACTGGCCCGAGAAGCGCTTCCCCAGCCGCGCCGACCTGGACCGCGCCGCGCCGGGTCGCGTAATCGTGCTGGAACGCTCCGACGGCCACGCCTCGGTCGCCAGTTCGGCCGCCCTGGCCCAGGCCGGCGTCGGCAAGGACACGGCCGCTCCCGCTGGTGGCCAGATCCTGAAAGGATCGGGCGGCCTGCCCAGCGGCATGCTGATCGATCACGCCCAGTCTCTGGTGGCCGGGGTCATTCCGCCGCCGTCAGAAGCCCTCAAGCGTCAGGCCCTGGAAAAGGCCGGGGCGCTGTACGCCTCACGCGGCTGGACGGGCCTTGGCAACATGAGCGTCGAGGCGCCCGACCTGGCCCTGATGACGTCCCTGGCCGCCGAGAAGAAGTTCTACATCCGCGTCGACAACTACATGGATCCCAGCGGCGCTGCCGAGGTGCTGGCCAAGGGCCCGTTCGAGGACGCCACCGGCCTGATCCGCACGCGGGGGATCAAGCTCTATATGGACGGGGCCCTGGGCTCGCGCGGCGCGGCCCTGCTCGAGCCCTATAGCGACGCGGAAGGGACGGGCCTGCAGCTGACCCCGCGCGACAAGGGGCTGGCGCTGATGAAGCAGGCCCGGGCCGTCAAGGCCCAGGTGGCCATGCACGCCATCGGCGATCGCGGCAATCGCATGGTGCTGGACTGGTTTGGCGAGACCCTGGCCGGCGACACCGCCGCCCGCTGGCGGATCGAGCACGCCCAGATCGTCTCCGACCCCGACCTGCCGCGCTTTTCAAAAATGGGCGTCATCGCCTCGATGCAGCCCAGCCACGCCATCGGCGACCTCTATTTCGCCCCCGCGCGCCTGGGCAAGGCCCGCCTGCATGAGGGCTATCGCTGGAACGACATGCTCAAGAGCGGCGCGGTCGTCGCCGCCGGCTCGGACGCCCCGGTCGAGGTCGGCGATCCGCGCATCGAGTTCTACGCCGCCGTCCACCGTCACAGCCTGACCGGCTTCGCCAATGAGGACTGGCATCTGGAAGAAGCCGTCAGCCGGGCCCAGGCCCTGAAGATGCTGACCTGGGCGCCCGCCTATGCCGCCTTCGCCGAAAAGGATCGCGGCACGCTGGAAGCCGGCAAGAAGGCCGATTTGACCGTATTCTCAAAGGATCTGATGACGGTGGCCCCGGCCGATATCCTCACCGCCGAGACGGTGCTGACGGTGGTGAACGGCGTGGTGGCGTTCGAGCGGAGTCGGTAGAGCCCGTCCCGTCAGGGGGCAGCGGCCTTGGCGGCGGATTCTTCCAGACCGTCAAGCTCGCCCGACTCCCGCGCCTCGCGGCCATAGAAGGCCTCGAACAACGGGCTGGCCATGACCGTGGTGACGATGGCCATCAGCACCAGCATCGAGAACAGGGTCGGGCCGATAATGCCCTTCTGCAGGCCGATATTGATGATGATCAGCTCCATCAGGCCGCGCGAGTTCATCAGGGCGCCGATGCCCAGGGCCGTGCGGTTGTCTTCGCCGGCCAGACGGGCGGCGGCGTAGCAGGCCACGCCCTTGGCCAGGATCGAGGCCAGCAGGATACCCACGGCGATCAGCAGCAGCTGCGGCGAGTTGACCATGTCCATCCGGGTGTTGAGGCCCGAATAGGTGAAGAACATCGGCAGCAGCAGCACTACGGCCAGCGGCTCGACCTTCTGCTTCAGCTCTTCGACGAACTTGCCGCGCGGCATGACGGCGCCGAGCATGAAGCCGCCGAAAATGGCGTGGATGCCCACGGCGTCCATCAGGAAGGCCGAGAGGCAGAACAGCATCAGGGTGATGGCCAGGACGGTCAGGCTCATCTGGCCTTCGCGCTCGACGATGCGGCCCAGCGGCGCTAGCAGGCGCTTGCCGAACAGGACCAGGAACAGGACGTAAGACAGGCCGCCGCCGATCGCCAGCACCGCCACGCCGGGGCCGCCGCCGAAGGTCGCCAGCACCACCGCCAGCACGCACCACGAGACGGCGTCGTCAAAGGCGCCGGCGGTCAGGGACAGGGTCCCCAGCGAGGTCTTGGCCAGGCCGCGCTCATTGATGATACGGGCCAGCATCGGGAAGGCGGTCAGGGCGATACAGGCGCCCATGAACAGGGTGGCGTTGGACTGCGAGATGCCCTCGGCGAACAGGCCTGGCACCTTCAGCAGGAAGGGCGTGATCGCCACGGCGATCAGGAACGGCGCGATGATGCCGGCCAGCGAGACACTGGCCGCGCTCTTGGCCTTGGCCTTGAAGTGATCGGCCTGGAAACTGGTGCCGACCATGAACATGTAAAGGCCCACACCCAGCTGGGCGCCGACATACAGCACGTTCTTGGTCTCCTTGGGGAACAGCATGCCCTGGAAAGCCGGGAACAGCAGGCCCAGCAGGGACGGGCCCAGCACCACGCCGGCGATCATCTCGCCCACCACCTGGGGCTGCCCCAGGAACTTCTGGCCCAGCCAGCCGACCACGCGGCAGGCCAGCAGGATCACCGCCAGCTGCAGAAAGAAGTGCACGCTGAAATCAGTCGGTGTGTAGCTGTGGGCCGCCGCCAAGGTGGCTGGCCCATTGGCCGACAGGACTTTTCCGGCGACCTCCAAGGTGTTGGCGATGATGTCCGTCACGTGTGTTTCCCTGCCCGTCGCCCGCCGAAACTGAATCTGGCGGTGGACTCTGAGACCGCAGATGCCCAGCGCTGTCAATTCCTGCTCCGGCGCCGCTCGAGGTGATGTCGCCGGGCCGGCGCACACCAGTGCTTGCCTCCCTCCGATTCCCGCACCATGTCTGATCCCATGAGCGACCGTTCGACCGGCCTGGCACCTTCCAAGCTCACTGCGGTCCTGGGCCCGACCAATACCGGCAAGACCCACCTGGCCGTCGAGCGGATGCTGGGTCACGCCTCGGGCATGATCGGCCTGCCGCTGCGCCTGCTGGCGCGCGAGATCTATGACCGCATCGTCAAGCTGCGCGGCAAGGCGTCCGTGGCCCTGATCACCGGCGAAGAAAAGATCGTCCCGCCGCGCGCCGCCTATTTCGTCTGCACGGTCGAGGCCATGCCCTTGACCCGCGAGGTCGAGTTCCTGGCCATCGACGAGATCCAGCTGTGCGCCGATCCCGAGCGTGGTCACATCTTCACCCACCGCCTGCTGCACGCCCGGGGCAAGTTCGAGACCATGCTGCTGGGGGCCGGAACCATGGCCCCGCTGATCCGTCGCCTGCTGCCCGACGCCGAGATCGTGTCGCGCGAGCGGTTCTCCAACCTGTCCTATGCCGGCTCCAAGAAGCTGACTCGCCTGCCCCGGCGCAGCGCCGTGGTGGCGTTCTCGACCGACGCCGTCTACGGCATCGCCGAGCTGATCCGTCGTCAGCGCGGCGGGGCGGCCGTGGTGATGGGCAGCTTGAGCCCCCGCACCCGCAACGCCCAGGTGGCGCTCTACCAGTCTGGCGAGGTCGACTTCCTGGTGGCCACCGACGCCATCGGCATGGGCCTGAACATGGATGTCGACCATGTGGCCTTTGCCGGGCTGCGAAAGTTCGACGGGGTGCGCACCCGCTGGCTTCACGCGCAGGAGGTGGGCCAGATCGCGGGCCGGGCTGGACGCTATACACGCGACGGCACCTTCGGCGTCACGAGCGACTGCGACGAGATGGACGAGGATCTGGTGGAGAGCGTGGTCAACCACCAGTTCGAGCCGATCATTGCCGCCGAATGGCGCAGCACCCGGCTCGACTTCGGCTCGCTGCCGCTGCTTCTGAAGTCGCTGGGGCAAGGGCCGGGCCGTGCGGGGCTGACCCTGTCCAACGAGGTGCTGGATGAGCGCACCCTGAGGAAGCTGTCGCAGCAGGACGATGTCATCGCCCGCTGCAAGGCCGACCGCTCGGCCCTGCTGCGCCTGTGGGACGTGTGCCAGACGCCGGACTTCCGCAAGACCACCGATGATGATCACCAGCGGATGGTCAGGACCCTGTTCGACGATCTGACCACGGGCAAGAAGCGCCTGCCGGAAGACTGGATCAACGCCCAGTTCAAGGCGCTGGATCGCACCGACGGCGAGATCGACAGCCTGGCCGGCCGGCTGTCGGGCGTGCGGACCCTGGCCTATATCGCCAACCGTCCCGACTGGCTGGCCAATCCGACGCACTGGCAGGGCGTGACCCGTCAGCTTGAGGATCGGATCTCCGACACCCTGCACGAAAAGCTTATGGCCCGGTTCATCGACCGGCGCACCAGCGTGCTGATGCGCCAGCTGGGCGAGCGCGAGACGATGCTGGCCGGGGTCGGCCAGGACGGCGCCGTGACGG